>JAATFH010000147.1 GCA_015655315.1 Terriglobales bacterium | reverse complement strand
CCGTGCTGGCCCCCTCACGCTTACGGCCGCGCTGCCGAAGTGGAAGCAAACTCCGGACGCGAAACTTTTCTAAAAATCAATGCCCCTCGTGCGCCGTTGCTTCGCCGAGATAGGTCATCGTCAGCAGCATAAACACGTAAGCCTGAATCAGCGCGACGCCCAGGTGCAGTCCGAGAAAGATCACCGGAATGCCGATGGGAATCATCGAGAAGAACACCAGGGTCAGCAGATCGCTGGCGAACATGTTGGCATAGAGACGAACCGTAAGCGACATGACGCGTGTGAGGTTCGAGATGATCTCGATCGGAAACATGAGCGGCGAAATCCAAATTACCGGCCCGAGAAAATGCTTGAAGTACCCAATCGGCCCCTGCGCGCGTACGCCGTGCCAGTTGTAATAGAAAAACGTAACGATCGCGATACCGAGCGGCACTACCGGGTCCGCCGTCGGCGTCGGAATTCCCGGCAGAAGTCCCAGGATGTTGCACAGCAGCACGAAAAGCAGAATTGTGGTCACAAACGGCAGGTGCGCCTTATAGCCGTGCTGTCCCATGACCGACTGCGCCTGCTCGTCGACGAAACTGTGCACGATCTCTGCGAGATGCTGTCCGCTGCCCGGCTTTTCAACACTCAACGTTGCCCGCACCACAATGAAGAACAGAATGAGAACGAAAACTACAAAGAGTTGAAGCGTGAGCGCGTTGCCAATCGGCGCAGAAGGGTGCGCCGGGTGAATGCCAAGCTTGTAAAGCAGCGCGGTGACGGGGGCGCCGAAGAGCTGGTTGAGCAGACCGGTAAGTGCGAGAAGTAAGCTATGCATGACTTCCTAAACGTCGTCTTCCCTTGTGGGGTAATGTACCGCAGATGCTTGTCAGGAGCGGATCATGCGCACAGCTTCGAGCGTCAGGGCGAAAATGCCTAACCCCAAACCGGCCAGCAGCGCGTAAACCGATCCATGCAAACACTTTAGACTACCATAAAGTATGCCGCCCGCGAGCACTAAGCGCAGGGAAAAGCTGGCTATTACGCGGCCGGCTCCCGCTGTTTTCTGATTGTCGAGCCGCGCGTTGATGAAGGCCACGAGCCGCTGCCATTCCCACAGCCCCGTCGCGGAAATGACCGTACCGGCAAGAAGCAATGCGCCCGTCTGCCAGCCATGGACAAAGGTAAGAATGATCGCCAGCACGATTCCCAGAATCACTGTCATCTTGAAAGCGCGACGCAGCGCTGCCTTCAAGTCGTCATCGGTAAAGTCAAAGAGTGGAGGGCTGCTTTCTGTCACTTCACGTCTTTCCCTGTTGAGGCCACCAGCCGGAAGATCTGAATAAAGCCCGCGACAGATCCCAGGATAATGCCCACAAGATAAATCCAGTTCTGATGCAACCACTTATCCAGCATCGCGCCCAGCGCCCATCCGACAAACACCGCGACAGGAAGAATAAACGCGATCTGCGTCAGCTTCTCCGCGCGTAGAAAGGTAGCCATGCCTCCGTCATCGGATTTTGTGCCCTGTTTTTTCGGAGGTGGATTGTGGGAGGCCATGGTTTGCGGATGCTCGAAGCCTGTTATACCACTTCAGCAAGCCGCTGACTCGCTATACTGACATTTACCTATTTCTAAATTGCAGCAAGTTGAGGCATCGACGTGTTTGAATCCGAGTTCGAGCGGAACCTTTTCGCTCTTCGCAAGGAGAAGCTGAACCAGATCACCGCTCTTGGACAGCAGACCTACCCCAACCAATACAGCGCATCGCACAACATTCCCGCAATATGGGAGAAATATCGCGAGGCCGCAGCAGAAGAACTCGAAGCTAACCGCGTCGAAGCTTCTGTCGCAGGCCGTCTCATGGCCATTCGCGGACAAGGCAAAGCTGGCTTCGCGCATCTGCAGCAGAACGGTGAGCGTCTGCAAATTTACGTCCGCAAGGACGATGTGGGCGAAGAGGCATTCCAGCTCTACAAGCTGCTCGACCTTGGTGACTACATCGGCGTCACCGGCTACCTCTTCCGCACGCGTACCGGAGAGCTGTCGGTGCACGTGCAGACGATCACGTTCCTCTCGAAGGCGATGCTCGCGTTGCCGGAGAAGTATCACGGCCTGTCCGACGTGGAGTTGCGCTATCGCCAGCGCTACGTCGATCTCTTCATGAACACACCGCTCAACGAAGGCGGACTGGATGAAATCAACGTCCGCACAGTGTTCATCAAGCGCGCGCAGGTGCTGAAGGCCATCCGCAACTACTTCGACACACGCGGCTACGTCGAAGTGGAAACGCCGATGATGCAGCCCATCGCCGGCGGCGCTGCGGCGCGGCCCTTCGTGACCCACCACAACACGCTCGACATGGATCTCTTCCTGCGCATCGCGCCGGAGCTTTATCTCAAGCGCCTTGTTGTCGGCGGCATTGACCGCGTTTACGAGATCAATCGCAACTTCCGCAATGAAGGCATCTCGACCCAGCACAACCCCGAGTTCACGATGCT
>JAATFH010000551.1 GCA_015655315.1 Terriglobales bacterium | reverse complement strand
TGGATCGAGGCATGACGCGGGAAGAGGCCGAACGAACCGCCAGCCGCGAGTTCGGCAATGTGACGCGGATTGAAGAGCGCAGCCGCGAAGTCTGGCAATGGCCGACGGTCGAGTCTAGTCTGGCCGATGTACGATTCGCCATGCGGCAACTGTTCCGCAGCCCTGGCTTTGCTGTCATTGCAATTTTTACTCTCGCGCTTGGGATAGGGGTCAATACCGCGATCTTCAGTATTACGAATGGTCTTTTCTTTAGTGCTCTGCACGTGACAGAGGAAGGAAGAATAGCCGAAATCGGATCAAGCAGAACGGCGATTCCTGGCAGCCGAGCCTGTCGATGCCTGAGTATCGGGAACTGCGAGATAGAACGTCGAATGTTTTCTCGGAAATCATTGGCGAGCGCATTGGTTTAGATGGCCTGAGTGCGCAGGGGAGTAGGCCGGACCGGATACTTACCAGCTACGTAACAGGCAACTACTTTCAGATGCTTGGTGTAGAACCCTTCCTGGCTGGCCGAAAGGTTCGGGGGGTTCTCGGATGCTGAGTTGTCAGCCTACATGGTCTCTCTAACCTCGGCCATTGGGGAGCGGAGTTTTATCCCAGAAATGAACTCGCGGAGGGAGCCTCGCAATGACCCGGCCAGGTTTCTTCATCTCACGACTCGTCATGACTGGGGCTTCGGTAGAACCTGCGGAGTTGACGTTTGCTAAGGGCACAAACGTCATCACCGGGCCGTCGAATACGGGCAAGAGCTACATCGTCGAATGCATCGAATTCGTGCTTGGATCGGACGATCCTCCAGGCGTGGACATTGAAGAGGCTCGCGGCTATGACGTTGCCTACGTCGAGCTAACCAGCTACACGGAAGATATCTTCACACTTGAAAGGGCTCTCGCGGGTGGTGACGTCAACCTGTATCGGTCAAAATACGACGACAGGGCTACTGTGGAAGCTACGCCCCTCGCGGTGGAAGCGCAGACACGCAAACGCGATACGCTCTCCAACTTCATTCTTTCGCTCTTTGGAGCTGACGGAGTGCAAGTTCGCAGCGATGGTTCCGGCACGAAGACCAATCTTACGTTTCGGATGCTTAGTCATCTCTTCCTTGTGAACGAGTCCAAGATCATCGCGAAGGCCTCGCCAATCCTGCTGCCCAACGGCTTCGCGAAAACGTCCTCAGAACGTTCGTTCAACTACCTCATCACTGGCCATGACGATCACGCGATCATCCCAATGCAGAAGCCTAAAGAACGGAAAGCTGCAATGGCGGGAAAACGCGAGGCGTTCGACGAACTGATTGCAGGGCTGGAAGGCCGCCTAAAGAACATCAATCTCGAGGAGTTGAGAAACAAGGCTGCCAAACTCGACGAGAGCTTGAGCACGAAGGTCGAGCAGTTGCAATCGAATGCCACTTCGATCCAAGAGATTCAGGCCTCGCGCCAGTTGACATTCAACTTGGTTCAGACATCGAATTCTCGGCTTGAGACGATTGCGGAGCTGTTGGCTAGATTCGCCATTCTCAAAGAGCACTACCTTTCCGATTTGAAGCGTCTGGACTTCATTCAGGAAACAGACCACTTCTTCGACCAACTCACCGCCGTTCGCTGTCCTCTCTGCGGCACACTGCTTGAAGCGCATGCGGCTCAGAAGATGTGCGTCGATGCGTCTACAAACCTCCCGGATATGCAAAAAGCGTGCGCCGCCGAGGCTGCAAAGACACGTGCATTGCTGCATGACCTTGAGCAGACTATCATCGGCCTTGAATCTGAGAGGAGCAATGTATCGGCCACCTCTCAAGAACAACGCACTCAGCTGGCGCAGCTCGACCGCTCCTTGAGCGACGAGTTGCGGCCAGTGTTCGTTGCGACGAAGAAGGAACTAGATGATCTCTCCGCAGAGCGCCAGGAACTCCAGGCTGTAGAAAACTCGTTCCAGATCCTCGAACAATATCGTCGTTTGCGTGCGGATTTAGATGTCCCCGAAAAAGAACCAACACAGAAATTTGAAGGCCTCAGCCCGGTTGCTGCACGTCAATTCGCCAACGCGATCCAACAGCTTCTGAGAGACTGGCGGTTCATCGATGACAAGGGGATTGTTGAACTGAATGAGCCCGCGATGGACATCTCTATCAATGGAAAGCCCCGGCAAAGCAATGGAAAGGGACTGCGTGCCTTCCTGCACACCAGCTTCACAATCGGCCTGATGCATTACTGCCGAGGAGCAGGTTTGCCTCATCCAGGCCTAACGATCATAGATTCGCCTCTGACAAGCTACAGGGAGGGCGAAACACGGGAAGCCGGTGACGAGACAAGTCCAGAAATTCAAGGCGCTTTCTGGGAAAGCCTCTCGCAATGGACGAGCGATGAGCAAATCATCCTGATAGAGAACAAAGAGCCTACCGGTTCTACTCGCAACCACATGAACTACATCCACTTCGTGGGTCCGAACGCAGCGGTGCCGGGACGTTCAGGGTTGTTTCCAACAAAGAAGCCGGAACCAGCAGCATAGTCGCTTTAGCCTTGTTGGTATCGCATTTGGGCTGTTGGTCTCTACGCGGTAACAAGAAAAGCGGCCTGTTCACTCGGTACTAATCTATGAGCATTTATTTTCCTTACGAAATCTACGTTGGGTCAGACATTCTCGCCTACTCCTTCGAGCTATTTGCCAGTCTTGTCACTGTCTTTACAGAAGGCGATAAAGTCTCCATCCTCCCCGAAGAAGAACATAACGATGACCACTCACCGGATTATTGTTACGAGGCAACAGCGAAGACGATTCGAGAACGCCTTGAGCTCATGGGGTATACCTTGGCTCGCTGGAGGAAGAAGCTCGAAGCCTTTCGAGAGGAACAGCTCGAAGAGCTTCAAGAGCAAATTGATGAACAGGAAGAGATCGGCAATCACCCGCGTAGCCTCAAGCTGTTCGCAGTGGTCGCCGAAAACTCGCCCGCAGAGAGATGGATCAAGACTCTGACCGCTTTGGCTTCGGATGGGTGGGGTTGGACGCCCCGCGAAGGGCGTTCAGCAGCCCATTCAAAAGAACTTGGGCGAACGGATGGCCTTCTTGATTGGACAAAACGTCGGCGAACGCAGAAAAGTCATCAATAATGTCGACGAGTTCTATGGAATTCGCTCGGGGCTGATCCACCATGGAAAAGAGGTTCAAGACCACCAAAAAGATGTCGTAGATGAGTTCTTCGTGAATGTTTGGTTTAGCTTCGTTGGGCTCATGCGTAGTGCGAGCAGGCGGAAAACGAGAGATGAAATGTTCTCAGCTTTTGAAGAGCGAAAACTTTCATAACATTCCCTGATACGACGACGTAGATACGGGAGTGATGAAACTGAACTCCGTCGTCACCAATCTCGACGCATTCGACCAAATAGATCATGAAGTCGGTAGAGTGAAGCCGCATCGCTTCTCGAAGTCACTCTGCTGTTCTCGGTCGAGCAATTCAACGGTCCCTTGGGGTTGAAGGCGCAAACGTTCGGCTGCAGATCGAACCGCGCCAAGCAGAACTAGGTCATTGCGGTTTGCTGCGGCTAGTCCGGTCGCTGCCAAGAATACGATTGAGCGCTGACGGTCGTCGTGGAATAGTCGATTGCGCGTCATTCGCGAGAACGAATCCGTAGCGAAACCACTGACGTAGCCATGAAAGATGTCCACGTCGATTCCGTGTTTGGAGATGAGGTCAACCAGTGGTTCGAGTGACCACTTAGTCGGAGTCCTAAAAAACGCAGCCTGATACTCGGTTAGATTTTGCCGAGACGCGAAAAACAAATCGAGGTATTCCTTAGCTGCGTGCCCTAGTGCCTTCCCAGCCGCCGCTGTAAAGGCTTCGTCTTCAGACCACCGGCATAAGGCGGAGAGAACCTCAAGGTCATGAATGCCGGCTCTCTTGAGAGCCGAATTGATCGCTCTACGGTCTTTGAAGACCTTCTTCCCCGCATCATCGAGCCGCCGATCAATGGCATTCGCTCGCTCAACCACATCAGAAGCGACGCGCGGGCCGTAGTATCGAGCGGTTGACGTGATGATAGAACCGAGAACCATTGCGCCAGCGGCGGGATACTCTTCAATAGCCACAAAGGCTCCTTCTGGGCTGTGGCCCGGCCTGCTCACGCCGAACTCTATCCATATCTGCATGAGACCGGCAGCGACGTCTACGGCCAAGGGATCATCGAGAGCAAGCAGCCTCTTCATTACTTTGTACTGATCGTCAGGTGCGATGAAGGGCCAGGTCGCTAAATAAAGAGTGGCGATACGTGACGGATCCACACCAGGAAGCAGGCAGTCGAGAATTGCATCGAGGTCTGCATGCACGGCGACAGTGAGAACTATAAGGGCCCATCCAAGATCGGGCCGTTTCAACTCTCTGCCCAACATGAAAGAGCTCTGTCTCGGGAAGCGTTGCCCTGAAGAGATATAAGGAACTTCGATGGCAGGCTGCTCATGCACTGCCAACTCGACTCGCAGGATTTCGGTAGTCCCTCGCAATCGGAAGGCCTCGAGCACAGCATCTTGCTCAACTCCGCTATACCAGGCGAACGCTGCGATACGGGCAGTCTCCAGATCTTTGATTCCACCGGATGCGATCATGTCCTCAAATACAGCGACGACCTCTTCGTGCTCGGGAGCGGGAATTGTCGGTGCGGTGCCACTACATGGGGTTTGATTGAGAATGTTCGAGGCATCGATCATGGGCGAACCTCGAAGACCGGCGGACGCGATTGTGCTTCATCGAACATCTGCGTGACGGCGTGCTTGACTCGCTGGTCGCGCATCTCGACGATAGCGCTGATCTCTTGGCCTAGTTGATTGAAGGAGCATCCAACGTGCCACAGGCGTTCGCCCACCATAAGAAACCGGTCGTGCAAACTCTCGATACTGTAGAAGATCAAGGTCACTTTGAGCTGGGTGGCTATCGTCTGTGCAACCGTTTTCGCGTTTTGTTCCGCCAGCATGCGAGCGGTTGTTTCTGGTGGTGCGGTGTTGCCGTTTACGCCTGGTGAACTGGTGTTTGGTCGCTGAGAACCTACGGTCTGGAACTGAGTCAGGACATGGATCACGGGGATGTGATGCTGTCTTAGAGACATCACAGCGAGTGCGTGCATCGTGCGTTCATCGAGTGCGTAAGGGTCCGCCACGACGATGCGAGGAGCCCTCTGATCTTGGCCAAAAGTCTTCAGGTTCCGGAGTGCACGTTCCGGAGCATCCGGATCGGAAACAGGGTTGTAAAAGTATTCGCTGTCTGCCGCCGTTGTCTGGGTACGAAGGAGCCGTCCCGCAATCCAGGCGTGATGCCTGATCAGATTTGTTCTGGGAGTACCGATAACGCTGGGAGTGGACTGTGTTCTCGGAATGATGAAGCCCAGTTGTTTGCGGCGACCCTCGGCGGGGATGACTAACTGTTCGTTTCCATAAAGAGTCGTGTGCATTGAGAATGCGCGCGAGAACCATGTGGCCTGGAGATCCATCGGAATGCCGTCAATGGTCGTCAAAAGGGCCATTGCTTCAAACTCTTCTTCAACTCGGACCGGTCCGGCTCCAGAGATGTGCAACGCACGAACGATCAAATCGTCGTGAATCAATGTTCCTGTGGTGAGTACGTCATGCTCAAAAAGAGCCGGATCGATACTATCAATTCGGAAGGCAGAAGCACCGTTGTCGTTCCCGATCTCGATGGAGAGAGGTGAGGGGTGAATCTCATCCAGATCGCCGAGCTTTTCAGGATGCCTCACAAGCGGGATCGGTGACCAGCGGGCTTCCTGAAGACATTCGAGGTAGTCGGCAACTCGCCATGCGCTTGATCGCGTGAGTAATGTTTGTCCAAAGCTCTTGCGCGATCCGATGGATTCACGTGACCAAAGAGACGTCTCCCAGAACGAATTGTCGCTCAGATCGGTGGCGCGGCTGGCCTGGCGAAATCCTTCAATCGTCTCCTCGAAGGCGTAGTGGATCTCCCACGAATCGAACGTAGTCTTGCCAGCTTTGGCTTCGGACACGAAGCGATCTGCCTCGGCGCGCGTTGTTCTCACGCGTAGACAAACCAAGCAACCGTTGCTGTAGGTTTTGTGATCGAGATGACCTGGAACGCTCGTGACGTCGATGTCGCGCCCATAGATCGCGGATGTGTAGAGATTGTGCCAAGTGTTATCGGCAAGCTCTGCGACACAGTGGATCACCGCGTGCGTGTACATCGATTCAGTTAGGAGGACTGCAGCGGTGAAAGCGGATTGCGGGGACTCGGGCATCGTTTTGGATTGTTCTATGAAGCGTAGATGAGTTCGTGGTGAATGGAAGAGCCTTATCGACGCCAGAGAGCGGGAGATAGTGCGACGGATCACGCGGCGAAGTTGGACGCACCTCTCCCTAATCATGATCATGCATGGCAGAGCGGAGCAAGCTGTTGATTGCGTTTAGCGACTCTATGGTCTTGTCGTAGATTGAATCGAGCGCGTCCCCATCCCCCGATGTATTGCTGCTGGTCAATCCCGAAAGCAGCAAGGGATTCGATCAATGTTGTCGAAAGTCCACCGGACAGGCTGTGCGCATCCATAATGCGCATGGCATTGAGCTTAAAGATGGGCGCTAGGACGTCCAGTTCTGCTTTAGTGTCCCAGACCGGTGAGATCAATTGCCTGTCCGTCACCAGATCCAGCCCGGAGTCCTTTGCAATTTGAGCGAGTTGGCAGATTGTCGCGGCGAGTTTGACACTTCCAAAGCTCGAGACGTCACTCTTCTTGATGCCCATGCTGACGGCCATCTGAAGCAAAGGAGCTTTTTGCCAGCGTTGGAGTAGGTTAAAGATATTCTTCGATCGGCTGAGAAGGTCTGAAACGGACATCTTTTCCGGAGCGACGTAGCCGAGCGGTTTCAACTCATGGTTAGTCCACCAGCCACTGTAGTCGATCACTGCAGGGTCAAGCTGACCAATGTCAGCGGGAGTAAAGACGAGCCCTAGCTCCTCTTCGATCTCCGCGAGGGTCTGATTCACCGCCATGAATGAAGAGACAAGTTCCTTCGCGCGGACACCGATGTTCCGGCTCCCATGTTGTTTACGATCTGCGATGGCGATGTCGGCGGGAACTGCGTAGCTGTGGTAATGCTTGATGACGTTAAAGGGAGATCCTTCATACAACTTTCTGAGCTCAATGGCCAAGTGATTCCGGCCCATTCGATGAACGAAACTGACTGCCCATTGGTTGCCATAGCCTACCCAGCCTCCCTCCGGCGAGGTATCGTAGCCAGGCTGTTGCTCGTATTCACTTAGAACCTCGTTTCGAATGTAGGCGAGTTCCATGGGGGAAAACGTTCCTTTTCCTTTTCCATGAACGGGCTCTGTACGACCGGGCCAGAAAAGGTCCTCTTCTGCCGGTTCAGAAATCGGGCTGCTCTTGGGATCGAGTAGAAGCTCCGTGCAGGACACTTGAGAGATTTGGTCGGCGAAATCGAGATCGATGTTCTTGAACCAGAACTGGCGGCCGGGTTGCACAATGTGCCAGCCATGCTTCTCGATGATGTCAGCTACGCCGGGATCATCCGTAGAAAAACGCTCGTCGAAGTACACCGCCACAGCAGCACAGTCCCGCTGCTTGAGGAAGTCCTCCAGGTAGTCTCGCAACACCGTCACACGAGCCGTTGAATATCCGTCGAGCGTATAGGTCGACACACCCTCGACACGGACCACCTCGTAGACGGGTCGCGACAGGTCGTCCCAGCAAACCGTTCCGTTGGCGAGATACCGAGGAACCAGACGATACGCGCTGAGAAGCTCGGCGTGAGGCTGAAGGACGGTGTGCTTGCTGTTGTCCCATACTGCGATAAGGCTCTCGTAACGTGGGCCAGCAGGACTTTGAATCCAGAATTGCGGGGGAGCTATCCCGTCGGTTGAGAGCGACGTGTTGGAGCTCTTCGAGCTTACTTTGTGGTGTAAGCCTTCTCCTATTTGGAGGACTGTTGGTAGTGCATCGATCGGGATCATGGCCGTGTAGAAGAGCCGGTTTCCTTTGTATCCGTTCCGCTCCTCGCTCGTGACTTCCCCTACAAGAACCCGGTTGTCCCAGGCGTTCAGGAGCGGTTCAGCGCAATGGGCGAGAGGATCAGGCCACGAACCCGCTGGAAGGATCGTGGAAAACGTATCGGAGGCATTCGGCGGGGCGGATGATTCGGCCATAGCTCATTTTATGAAGCCGCGAGGATAGAGCGTAGAGTTACCCTTCTGAAAACAGCACAGTACCGGGATCGTCGTCAGGGTCATCGTCGTCTTCATAGCCTTCGTCGTCATTGAACGAAGGGGCTGGTAGCACAGGCGCGTGATTCTGCGCTAACTCCGCGAAGAATGTTTGCATGAGGCTGCCGTCGAGCCACTGATCGCGGAGCGCCTCAGCCAGCGAAACGTGGGTCAAGTCTGGCGGGGGAGCAGCGAGGCCCACGTAGGTACGAGCGCCTGGCCCTCGAAGCGAGTTGTTGAATATAACACTTCGGAAACTACGCCTCATCTCGTCATCGAACGACTCGGCAACGCTCAGAACATGCATGGCGAAAAACGGCTGAGACAGCGCCAGGCCTTTCGGGCTTTCGTGGATCAAGTGATGTAGGAGTTGGATATCCGCCTCGTTATCACTGTGTAGGAGACCGTCGAGCGCTTCCAGCGTTGGACTGTCGAGGTCTGCGACGCGCCAGAAGATCGGCGCCAACGCGTAATCGGACTCCGGATGGGTACGAAGAAGATCAATGAAATCGAAGATCGCTTCACAGTAGCCTGGGGAGTTCCTCGCCTCATGCAGGCTCGACCATGAGAATGACGACGGGATGGCTTTGTAGTCTGAGTCCACTGCATCGCTGTCCAGCTTTGCTCTATGCAGTAGCCGTTGCCTTAGAAAGGCCACGATCGAGATGGGGTTGGTGGCGCACAGTTGCGCAAACAACCCTCCGATAGAGTCACGCTCGAGCTTTTCGATCGGAACCAGATTATGAAGGACGTGTTCAGCCTGCTCCCGAGTGAAAAGATTCCTCGGTATGGGATGAGCTCCAAGATTTTGGCAATAGTGCTCCGCGAGATTCTGATCTGATCCAATCTTCAAGTCAGCGTAAAGCTGGGCAGCTGCTGCAGCATAGGTCGGATGTTGCATGAAACGGCGCAGTCCCACGATCACGTCCCCCAGAACATAGCCTTCTGTCCGTGTCGAGAGCGTACAGAGTAGTTCGAAGTCCTCTGGGATCGCATACTCGATAGGAAAACCGTAAGACGCAGCGCCAGCGGCAGCGCGCGCTAGAACGAGATTCGGAGATTGCGAGAACAACAGCCCGTAATGCAGATAACGTGACGGGTTGGAATATCGCCACGACCGGAGCGCGAAGCCCCCTTCAGCTGCCAGATATGGCTTTGGATCGTTTGCGAGATGGTCACTGAATGCAGCCAGGAAACGAACGTCCTTGCACAGGCGAGAAAACACATCGTCAATGGCTCTGAGTTCCAGACCTGCATCCAGCGCGACGCGAGTTACGCGCTCAACGGCCTGGATCTGTTCAACCGGGTCAGGATGAGTTTGCACGAGTTCGTCGAAGGTCAGATCTTCTATGCGCTTCCGCCAGTCTGGGATCGAAACATCGTTGAACCTGATGGCGCCATCCTCATAGGGGTTTGTGCAGAGTGCGTATAGGAGATTGCCAAAGGCGGGTACGTCGAGACCGGCGAGGATGTTCGCGGCTTTTGTCTTGACGGTCGTGCTATGCGACGCACGGCGTCCGATCCGACTAAGCGACAACCGGAGCTTGAAAGAGAGAGCAAGACTGAGGCCGCCGGTGCTGATGCGACCGTGGATGCAATCGAGTGCAATCAGGCGTTCTGCTTCCTGCCAGTCGAGTTCTTCCTGGGTCGCAGTTCTTCCCAGCTTTGGATGGAATTCAGAGATCACGTACCCAAGCTCCCTCGCAGCTAACACGGCAATGCGACGCGACGGCGACGAAAGTTTTTCGCACACGATCTTTAGTACACGCCGTCTCAGATGGACAGTACCGATGTAGTTGACCGGCAGGGCCGTGAAGGTAAAGGCACGCCTCCTCCAACCGTGATCGTCGACTTCGCGTGCCAAGAGCTCGTTCAGCAGACTGAATGGAGTGAACTTTCCGGCATAAGCGGCATCGTCCGAGGCCTTCCTCTCGACCATATCGAGGAGACGCTCATTGAGACTGACGTTCTTGTACCTGTGATACGAGATCGCGCTCTCAAGCGCTTTGCGCGCCGGATTATGGACGTCCTCGTTATCCACCTGCGACAGTGTCCACAGTCGATCGAAAGCTCCTTGCGCCGCAGCTTCGTGATAGATCGTTACGCCGAGAAGCGGGGAGACCTCGCGTAGGAGATCGTCCTGTGTGATCTTTCTTACGCTGTAGAACCGCTCGGGCTGTACGGGCTCATCCATCGTGATTTCGGCGATGCGTTGTACGCGCTCGGGTTGGAATGGAGCGAAGGATGCGATGTCTCGCAGGAAGCGTTCTCTTTCAATTGCTCCTTGGGCGCGAAAGCGAGCGTAAAGGGTTTACCGGATTTGGTCGAGCAGCCGTGATTCGGGCGCACGTTGGGTGATCCTCCAATCCAACTCCGCGAAATTCTTGAGAAGGTTCGAAAGATGCGTATCACTAAATGACTCGAACACTGCATCTGCAAAGCCCGTCGATGCTCCAGATTGCAAGACCGATGCCGACTCAAGGAGGTAATCCCCAAACAGGTCGGGCGCGATCCGGAGTCCACTTCTTCCGCGTACCAGGACGCCCCGCTGTTCGAGGTCATCAAGCCCTTGCCAGACTTGGTCAGGACGAATGGAAAGGAACGCCGCAGCACGGTCGCCGAAGTTGTCGTCTTGTTCAAGGACTGGCTGAATGGCTGACACCAAACGGAGGAGTTCCTGTCGGCTTCCGCCACCTGCCGGTAAATCACCTTCGCAATCTGCAGCGAACTTTGAAAAGACAGCATTGCGAAAGTCGACGTCATTAACCAGGAGATCGGGCGATATCTGTCCGCGAGCAATCAATCGGCCGCCAACGACGGTAATCAACGGAGTATCGGAGGATACTCTGGCGAGTGCTTCTGCATAGGCTTCGTACTGAGTTCCCAATACCTCCTTGGCGATCTCCAAGATGGCGTCGGGATTGGGCTCGCGCAGAGTGTCGAAACGCCGAATGAAGCTCTCGTCTGCCTCGCGAGCGAGCGTCTCATTCACGTACGCTTGACCGCTGGGACGGGTTGCGATCAGCAGCTTCCGTTTCGGGCCTCTTGGGTTGTCGGCTGCAACATATGCGATCAGATGGTTTAGATCGCTGTATTGATGGGCATCGTCCACAATCAGGATGGTGTCCTGTGCGGGAATATCCTTTGGCGTCTCATCTGTCCACTTACTGTGCGGGTTCACCCAGAGATGCCGCCACTCCTTGAGTGACATAGACCAGTCGATCAATAGCTTCGTTTTGCCGACGCCGCACCTTCCGGGAAGAACCGCGACGCGGATGTCGTCGTCCTCGATAAAGCGTGCCAGTTCTTGGAGCCGGCCACGGCGACCATGGAGCGTCTGGTCATAATCGAAAAGGACACCTTGAGCGCCTCGGCGTCTGGGCTCATAGAAGGCGTTGACGGTGGTCTGAGCAGATCGCCGCTCGAGGATCTCGATGCGACTCTCATGATCTGCGAGCTTCGCGTCGACGTCAGCAATCCAGGTCCGCAAGGCCGAGGCGGAAATATGGTCCGCGAGCGTCATGGACGATGCGCTCAGCTCTTGAAGAAGCATCTCGCGCGTAAGCACTTTGTCCCCTGCTTGGCCGAGAAGGTTGATAGCAAAGCTAAAGAGATTGCGATATTGAATCTTTGCTATCTGTTCCGAATGGTCGGGATCGCGTGATTGGAGCTCTTCGCGAACCAGACGTTCTACCTCCTCGTGACTACCCGATCCCGTTGCCCATTCGAAAGAACGAATCAGACCTTCAAATTGATCGTCGTTTGGGTGCTCGAGAGCTCGGCGTAACGCTGCCCAACTCTCGTCGGAGACTTCTCCCGGCTGAGTGCAGGCCTTTAGAAAATCGCGCAGGGCAAGCAGGGCAACCTTGAGGGCCTCGCCCGACAAGGCTCCACGCTGTATCTGTCGCCAGACTTCGATGGCAGGTTCGGACAGCGACCAAGGAGACCGTTCCTTGCCGACAGAGGACGTCGTCAGCAATCGAAAGATGATGTTGATATCCGGATTGGATTCGCGGTGGCGACAAAAATTCGCAACAGCCTCAAGGCTATCCGGCGTTCGCAAGGTGATATTGGAGCCAGTCTGCTTCAGTTGCTCCAACAAGCGCTTTTTACTGTTGCTGTCCGAATGAGCTGCGGCAACAACGGTGTCAATGTCTTCGCCTGCTTCGAGCTCAAGCCGATCACCATCGAGGAGATCGAGCCAACGCGCGATCGTGACATTAACCTGGTAGATATACCCGGCAAACGTCGCGCTTGCATCGCGTCCTGGAATCGGGAAGAAGCTCATCGATCTTCCAGTTTACCCTTCGAGGCTCAACGAATTCATCTTCTGGTAATCGCGTCGATTGCGTCTAGGGTAAGTCCCTCTCCAAAGACAGTAAAGTTTCCCCTGCCAAAAAACTTCGTGTAGCTCGCGATGGTCGGCGACACTCTGTCCTTGTCCGCTTTCGTGACGACATATATCTCGGGGCTCTCTGCCCGAGCAAGTTGTATTCGTTTGAGAAGATACTTGAATTCGAAGTCTGCTCCGGGTAGTGAGTAGCCGATGAACACCCAGCGATCGGCATACCTCAAGGCTTTCTCTGCTTCCAGCCAAGAGCTCTCAAACATGGGAGCTCGCAAGGCCTTCTGATAACTAAATGTTGCGAGACGGACGCCAAGGTCCACGCCGCAGAAGGGGCATTCCAGCCTTCTTGGAGCTTTCTTGCCATATAGCTCCGCAGCCTCATCTCGCTTCAGAACCTGCACTCCCAAGCGCGAGACGTTTTCAACGGGAACCGAGTAAGCGCGGCGGCAACAGTCACAGTAGAGCCAGTTGATCGAGCCGTGCATCTTCGCGATCAACAAGCTCTTAGCCTTCTTGTTGATTCGGCTAGTCTTGAGTTCGTCCTCGTCTTCATCGATTGTCGCCGGCCTAATCTCCGGACTGTAGTGGAACGGGAAAGCGGCCTGGAGTTCGCCGAGACAACCTTCGAGCACGACATCCCAGTTCAAGCTTACAAACTTGTGCCGTTCTGGAGAGAGCTTAGCGATGAAATTGAGCAATTGTTCTCGCTCCCTCTGAGACTTTTTCTTCCCGTCGAGATAAGAAGTGTTCAGCATGTGAATCGTGCGCGACAGCAGCATCCGGCGCACCTTACGAAGTTCCGCTGGAGCAAACTTGACGCCAAGATGATGGCCGGAGTTCGCTGAAAGATCGAGCATGGTGAAGACGTCTTCAAGCTCGGGGTACGAGCTCACATCCGTCTTTGATTTGAAGCCGAATGTCTCTTTCACAAACGAACGGAGCAATGGCATCAGGTATCGGCTTCTGCCCGCTGTGAAGCTCTCTGCTTTGAGAAAAAGTTTGGTGAAGCCTGACTGAAGCGGCAGACCCGCGTTCGCCGAGAATCCCGCGCCGACTATGAAGACTGTTCTATCCGCCACTCCGTGCTCCTCCTCAGAATTACCTGCAATGACAGAGTCCGCAAAATTCTAAAGCAATGACACAGGCGGTCATCATAGTGGCGATATCTTCTTGCCCGAGCCCAGCGCGCTTGAACATTTTCAAGTTGACCGATAAAGCGATAGCGGAACTGTCACGTAAGCGGTCATCGAACTCCCTCTCGAATCCCAGCTTATTCTTCACCATGGCGCTTGGTTGAAGGCAAACAACCGTGAAACAAGCAATACAGCTACATCCATAGGCTGCGGCTCAACCCGAGGACCTGTACTCTTCTTCTAAAGATATCGAGCTTGACAACTTCACAAATTGTGAAGTATTATGGATATGTGCATATCGTTACTCGCAGGCATCTGAATGAGGCCATAAAGCAGTACAAGGATGCGGCGAGTGAGATTGAGGCTTGGGCGGCCATCGTGGAAGCTGTTCGCTGGCAGAGTTTCACGGAAGTGCGCGAGATGTTTAAGGATGCCGATTACGTGGATGGGTATGTGGTCTTCAACATCCGGCGAAATCGCTATCGGCTCATCACCGTCATCCATTACGCCAGGAGCACGGACGAGAAGCAAACTGACGGGCATGTGTACATCCGGTCGTTTCTGACCCACAAGGAATACGACGACCGGAACAACTGGGATCGGAGGTTCGGAAGCAAATGAGTAC
>JAATFH010000158.1 GCA_015655315.1 Terriglobales bacterium | reverse complement strand
TTCCGCAGACAGGCGTCGCTTCTTCGCTTCCGCCCGGAAGATGGTCTGAAGGTCATCGTTCGCGGCAAAGTCTCAGTCTATGAGCAGCGCGGCCAGATGCAGATTGTCGCCGAATTCATGGAACCGGTCGGCGCGGGCTCGCTGCAAATTGCCTTCGAACAACTGAAGGCACGCCTGCAACAAGAAGGTCTTTTCGAGCAGAGCCGGAAGCAGCCATTGCCTGCCTTTCCGCGCTGCGTAGGGATCATCACTTCCCCCGGCGGTGCCGTCATTCGCGACTTTCTAAATGTGGCGGGCCGCCGCCATGAAGCGCTTGACATTCTGCTTTACCCGGCTGTGGTGCAGGGCGAGGCAGCTGCCGCTGAGATCGCATCTGGCATCGCTTTCTTCAATCGCGCATGCTCGGTCGACGTAATCGTGATTGCACGCGGTGGCGGATCACTCGAAGACCTTGCGCCCTTTAACTCCGAGTTGCTCGCTCGCGCCATCGCTGAATCCGAGTTGCCGGTTGTATCCGCCGTGGGCCACGAAACAGATTTTACGATCGCCGATTTTGTCGCCGACCTGCGCGCTCCGACTCCATCCGCGGCAGCCGAGATCATCACCGGCGCATTGCACAAAGTTGAGGAGCATGTCGAGCAACTGGCGTTGCGGCTCCAGCGTGCCTGCCGCTATCGCCTGATGCAGGCACGCGACAGCTTCGCGCGGCTCAGTGCCGATACATCGTTCGCCCGCCTGCGCGAAAGTTTTGCGAGGCGTCAACAGCGAGTGGATGAATTGCGCTTTCGCATCGAAGCCGCGTGGAGCTCGACGAACCGCAGCATCTCGGAGCAATTGCACACGCTCACCGCGCGTCTGCTGCGACAGGATGCAACCCATCGCCTGCAGCTTCTGCGCGAGCGGCTGACCATTCTCGAAAGCCGGATGGCTCGCTCGCAGCAAAACCAGCTCGAGAATGCCCGCGTTCGCGTACAAAACCTCGAACGGCAATTGAACGCTCTTTCCCCTCTGGCCGTTCTCAATCGCGGCTATGCGCTCGTTTTTGACGAAGCAGGCGCGCTTGTCAAAGGCACATCCAGCGTGACGCTGAATCAGCGGCTGGTGACTCGCCTGGCGCAGGGAAGCGTCGAGAGCCGCGTCACGGAAATCATTCCTGAAGGCACGAATTGAATCTATGAGAAAACTCTTCGGTACCGATGGGATTCGCGGCGTGGCAGGCCAGCCACCGCTCGATCCTAAAACCATCTATGCCACCGGACTTGCGCTTGCGCACCAGGTAAAGGCGAACAACAGCCACCCGCGCCTGATTCTCGGCATGGACACGCGCGAATCCAGCAACTGGATCGCGGCTGTGTTGAGCGCCGGCATCGCCGATGGAGGCGCAACTGTTGAAAGTGCCGGCGTCATTACTACTCCCGCAGTGGCCTATCTCGCGCGCACGCACGGCTTCGATGCGGGAGTTGTAATTTCGGCGTCCCACAATCCATGGCAGGATAACGGCATCAAGGTCTTTGGCGGAAATGGCTATAAGCTTCCGGATGAAATCGAGCTTCGCATGGAAGACGAAATATTCCGCCAGCTGGCGACCGTGACTACGCCCGACGCAGCGGCGCTGAATGCGCCGTCGGTCAATGTCCAGTTCAGCAAAGATTATGAGGCGTTCCTGCGCTCCGCCGTTCCCGATCTCAATCTCAATGGCCTGCACCTCGTCCTTGATTGCGCCAATGGTGCAGCATCGGCAATTGCGCCGGAACTATTCGCCCATTTGGGTGGCACAATTCATCTCACTCACGCCTCGCCGGATGGCCGCAACATTAACGCGGACTGCGGTGCACTGCATCCGAAAATAGTTGCCGCTGAAACCCTGCTGCATCATGCCGACATGGGGGTGACTTTCGACGGCGATGCCGATCGGGCGCTCTTCGCCGATGCGAACGGCAACGTCATGAACGGAGATGCTGTGCTGTTACTGGCCGCGCGCGACCTGCTAGCGAACAACCTGCTCAAAGGCAACACGGTCGTTGCTACGACCATGTCGAACATGGGCCTCGAAGCAGCGTTGCGCCGCGACGGCATCCAGATGTTGCGCGCTCCGGTCGGAGACAAATACGTGCTTGAGCGCATGCAGCTGGAGAACGCCTCGCTCGGAGGCGAGCAGTCCGGCCACATTCTCTTTCCGCATCTGGCGACTACCGGAGACGGCCTGCTTACCGCGCTCGTTGTTCTCGATATCGTCCGCCGCGCCGGCAAACCGCTGCATGAACTTGTGGCTGACCTGAAAGTCTTTCCGCAGGTCATCATCAACGTCCGCGTCAGGGAAAAAAAACCGCTTGAGGAAATTGCAACCGTCACAAGCACAATTCACGATGCGGAAACGGACCTGGCCACAAATGGCCGTGTGGTCGTGCGCTACTCCGGAACAGAGGCGCTGGCCCGCGTCATGATCGAAGCCGAGTCGGAAGAAAGCATGCGGCATCATGCCGATCGTATTGCAGATGCAATCCGCGAAGCATTAGGAGTTTGATTTCGAAGTTTAGATAAAAGCAGATCCTTCGCTACGCTCAGGATGACAAACCGGGAAGTAAAGCATGCTGTCATCCTGAGCGTAGCGAAGGATCTGCTTTTATCTTCCGATAGTCACACTATTTCAAATCCCGCCAGTTTGCTCCAACCCCACAATCGGCAACGATGGGAACTTTCAGTTCGATCACATGCTCCATCTCATCTTTGACGAGAGCCTGCACCTGCTCCGCTTCGTCTTCCGGAACATCGAAGAGCAATTCGTCATGGACCTGCAGCGTCATGACCGTTTTCAGCTTTTCTTCCGCGAGCCTGCGATCGATCCGGATCATCGCCAGCTTGATCAGGTCCGCCGCCGTTCCCTGCAACGGCGTATTGACGGCGGTGCGTTCGGCGAATCCGCGTAAATTGGCATTGCGGCTCTGAATGTCAGGGATGGGCCGCGTCCGTCCAAACAAAGTCCTTACCCGCTGCTCCTGCCGCACGTCTTCCAGAAGGCGATCGATATAGGTGCGCACACCTTGATAGCGAGCAAAATATGTGTCGATGTAGAGTCTCGCCTCATGCTGATCGATGCCCAGCTGCTGGGCCAGTCCGAAAGGCGAGATACCGTAGACAATCCCGAAGTTCACGGCCTTGGCGCGGTTGCGCGTTTCCTTGCTCATCCGCTCCACGGGAACGCCGAAGACCTCGGAGGCTGTAAGCGTGTGAATGTCCTGCCCCGTCCGATAGGCGCGCACCAGGAGAGGATCGTCGGAAAAGTGCGCCATCAGCCGCAATTCAATCTGCGAGTAGTCGGCGGAGAAGAGCACGCGGCCAGGCGCGGCAATGAATGCCGCCCGTATCTCGCGCCCCAGTTCCGTGCGAATCGGAATGTTCTGCAGATTGGGATTCGTCGAAGACAGTCTTCCGGTTGCTGTTCCCACCTGATTGAACGTCGTATGCACGCGGCCTTCACCGTCAGCCAGCAACGGCAGTGAATCGACATAGTTCGACTTCAGTTTGGTGAGCTGACGGTATTCAAGTACGAGCCTGGGAACGTCGTTGTGCGCTGCAAGCTCCTCCAGCACATCCTGCGCAGTCGAGACTACTTTTCCTTTGCCATATTTGAGCGGCTTGGGCAGGTTCATCTTGTTGAAGAGCACATCGCCGAGCTGCTTCGGAGAATTGACGTTGAAGCGGTGTCCCGAGCGCTCATAGATCTCTTCCCCAACGCGATGAATCTCTGTCGAGAGCTTCTCTCCCATACGCCGCAGCACACCGAGATCGATCCGTACACCCGCTTCTTCCATGCGCAGCAAAATGGAGACGAGTGGGAGATCGATGGTTTCGTAGACGCTGCGCGCCTCTAAGGCATCCACATCACGGCGCAGTACCGGCGTAAGCGTCTGCACAGTATGCACAGCCTCGGTCAGCTGCTTTTCTCCCGTCTCGCTCAACGGATGACTGCTAAAGCGCGCGGCCACATCACTTAGCCGGTGAGAAGCATGCGTGGGATTGATGAGATACGAATACAGCATCAGATCGTCCCGCGTATGCTCAAGACTCACACCATGGCGATCGAGAACGCGCATAGCGCCCTTCAGATCGTGAACGCACTTGGGAACGGCAGCATCTTCCAACAGGCTCTTTACAGCAGTCAGCGGCAGGAGCAGCGCTTGATCGATGTTCGCTGCAACTGCGATGCGAAGCTCCTGTTTCTCAGTGACAGACTGCTCCGCCGCATCCACCAGATCGAGCAGAGACATCGTCTTCAGTTCCGGCTCCCTTTCCTCGGCGGCCTCGGTCTCCTGTTCGCTTATCTGTTCGGTGACTGCTTCCAATTCGGACGTTGGCAGGGCAAACGCAAAACCACTCTGGCGTGCCTGCGCGATGAATGTCTCAATCTGCTCGGCTGAAGGATCGAGTACGTATTCCACGGGACGCTCGGCTTCAGCCGGCGCAAGCTCCTTCAGCAGCGTGGTGAACTCAAGCTCGGTGAAAAGCGCCCGGCAGGCATTTACGTCCGGCGGCTGCGTGCGCATCGCATTCAGGTCAAGTTCCAGGGGAACCTCGCAATGGATTGTCACCAACTCCTTGCTCAGCAGAATCGTGTCGCGGTTATTCTCCAGAGATTCACGGTATGTCTTGCGCTTCACTTCGGCGGCGCGGTCGAGAACTGTGTCCAGGCTCCCGAATTGCTGGATCAGCTCGACGGAACCTTTATCGCCAATACCGGGTGCGCCGGGAATGTTGTCGATGGAGTCGCCGCGCAGGGCCATGACGTCGATGACCTTCTCCGGCGGCACTCCAAGCGTTTCCTCCACCTTCGCGCGATCCAGGACCAGGTTGTCTTTCGCAGGGTTGAGAACCTTTACCCGGTCGTTGACCAGTTGCAGCATGTCCTTGTCGTTCGAGACGACGTAGACGTCGTGGCCTTCTTCCGCGGCCTTCTTCGCCAGGGTTCCAATCACATCGTCGGCTTCGAAGCCTTCGGCTTGCAGAATGGGGATGTGAAAGGCTTCGAGTGCGCGGCGGATATACGGCAGCTGTTGCGTCAAATCCGGAGGCATTTCGGTGCGATTGGCCTTATAGCCACCGTAGTCCACTTCGTCGAAGGTCTGCGTCTTGGCGTTGAACTTGCGCAGGGTCATCGTGCGGGCGCGCTCATCGCGGAAGACCTGTCCGCTGATGTCGAAGACGGCGGCGAAGTATTCCGGCTGGAAGTCGCGGCGCAGCTTGTTGATCATGTTCACGAAGACGTAGGTCGCTGCTGTCGGCACGCCGTTGCGCGTAGACATGGGCCGCTGCCGCTGCATCGCGTGGTAGGCGCGGAAGATGAAGGACATGGAATCGAGCAGGAAGACAGGCGGCTTGTTTACGGAAGGCATCGAAGTCGAGTCTACCGCTTTGCTGTGCGTGAAGGAACCGGACGTCTCAGGACAGGAACATGCAGTCTCCGTAAGAGAAGAAGCGATAGCCTGCTTCGACGGCGTGATTGTAGGCTGCGAGCACATGCTCTCGTCCACCGAAAGCGCTGACCAGCATCAGCAATGTCGATTGCGGCAGGTGGAAGTTGGTCAGCAGCGCCTGCACGACGCGGAATTCGTATCTTGATGCATCTCTGGGCGAGATGAAGATGTTCGTCGCGCCGGAATGCGCTTCCAGCTTTCCATCCTGCGCGATGCTGGCGCAGTGTTCGAGCGTGCGAACGGTTGTCGTGCCTGCGGCAACGACTCTTCTACCTTCGCGCCTGGCTGCGTTGACGGCTTCTGCGGTCGCTTCAGGAAGCGTGTAGCGCTCGGTGTGCAGGTGAATGTCCTCGACTTTATCGACTCGCACCGGCTGGAAGGTTCCGAGTCCTACGTGCAGAGTTACGTACTCGATGTGCACGCCTTTTTCGCGTATTTTCTGCAGAATTTGCGGCGTAAAGTGCAGTCCTGCAGTTGGGGCGGCTACCGAGCCGCGCGTCTCGGCGTAGACCGTCTGGTAGCGGTCGCGGTCGGCGGTTTCGTCCTGACGGTGGATGTAGGGAGGCAGGGGCATGTGGCCGAGCTGGTCGAGTGCGCCATAGAAGTCGGCGATTGGCTCGAAGCGAATGGTGCGCTCGCCGAACTCGCCGTGGGCGATGACTTCGGCGTGCAGAATGTCGTCGCCGAAGGTCAGTCGTTCTCCGGTCAGCACTTTGCGTCCGGGGCGGGCGAGGACTTTCCACTCCCATTCGCCAATCTGTTCGGTCAATAGAATCTGAATGCGTCCGGTTGTCGTGTGGCCTTCCTGCGTGTGCAGTCCGGCGCGGTGGGCGAAGAGACGCGCGGGGATGACGCGGCTGTTGTTGAGAACCAGCACGTCGCCTTCGCGCAGCATGTCGGGGAACTCGCGGAAGTGGTGGTCTTCATATGCGCCGGTTTCACGATTGAGCGTGAGCATGCGCGCTCCCGCTCGGTCTTCCGGTGGCTTCTGGGCTATGAGTTCTTCGGGGAGGTGGAAGTTGAAATCGGAGACTTGCACTCTCTTGATTTTATCTGCGTTGGTGCCATAGCCAGGAAACAGCAGATCCTTCTCCTTCGTCCCTCAGGATCAGGATGACAGCTGCAAGTACCGCGTAGCGTTCAGGCGCGCTCGTTCGATGGCTTCGTTCAGTTATTTGCGCTTGGTTTCGAGGGTTGCGGCGTCGGCATCGGCTGACGGCGGGGCTACAGAGCGTGACCAGCTTACGATGACCTTGGAGAACGGTTTTGGAATCAGGAAGCGGTCCCAGGAGTTCATCGTCCAGGCGCGCTCGGGCAACAGGTAGAAGCTGCCAATCTCTTCCTGCGTCATCTGCGCCAGCTTTACCGGGCCCATCTTGGTCTGGTAGATGGGGCCTCGCGGACCGTCGGCGGTGAAGACTACCGGGAGGCCCTTCGCCAGGACTTCCTGCAGGGCAAGCAGTCCGGCGGCGCCTCCGCGGGAGCTTGAGCCGCGTACGCTGTCGAAGCCCAGGATGCCGAGGGTTCGGGCGATCAGTTCCCCGTCGAAGCTGCGGCTGATCAGAATCGAGCAGCGGAACTTGCGGAAGTACCATCCGCAGGGCAGCGTGCACTGGTGCCAGAAACAGAAGATTCCCTTGGCGGGCGGCGTAGCGGGAGTGGCCCCTTCTTCGGCGATGACCTCGAAGCGCAGGGACATGCCGATCACGGCCAGAATCGCGGCGGTCAGGCGCGGGACGATGGACAGCGCAATCCGCTGCGAAAGGGTGAAGCCTTTGTCTTCCCTGGACACCTCCTGATTCTATTTGCAAATTCTTTTGCGGTCTGGGACTTGACACGCACCGGTCGCATAAGGCTTGCTCACTTCATGCCATCGCAGCCTCTTAGCCCTGTCGATGAAGTCTTCCTCCGCCGCGCCATCGAACTGGCTCGCGAAGCCCGCGCCGATGGGCGTCATCCCTTCGGCGCGCTTATTGTCGACACTGCCGGAGAAATCGTAGTCGAGTCCCGCAACAATGCCGTGCGACCCGCCGGAGATCCAACCCAGCATGCCGAACTGCTCGCCTGCGCTGCTGCGGCTAAGCTCCTTTCCGACGCCGAACTCGCCGCCTGCACCCTCTACACCAGCACCGAACCCTGCCCTATGTGCGCGGGAGCCATCTACTGGACGGGTATAGGACGCGTTGTTTTTGCCCTTGCCGAGACCGGCCTTCTGCGTTACACGGGCAGTCATATCGAAAACCCGACACTCGACCTGCCATGCCGCGAGGTCTTCGCTCGCGGCCAGCGACACACTGCCGTTGCCGGTCCGTATCTTGAAGAAGAGGCGGGGGCAGTGCATGAGGGTTTCTGGACTTAGCTCCGATAACCAGGCTTCGACCCTGAATGCTGCTGCTGAGCTGTTGGAGATGAATCCCAGGTCGCAAATGGAGACCTGGGCACCCTGCACTCACGTATTGCCATCGGTCTTTGATTCCGGCGTGCGTTCCTGCAAAATGCCGCTTTGAAAATAACAGACCTGATTGCGGCCGTTCGCCTTTGCCCGGTACAAGGCTACGTCGGCTTCGCGCAGCAAATCACCTGCTTCGCTGGTGCTGCGTCCGCTGGTGCTGGTGACGCCGAAGCTGGCCGTCACGCGAACATAGGTCGACGGAAGCAGGTCGGCGCAATCCCTGAGGGCCTGACACAGCTGCTCCAGAATGGGACTGGATTTGGCAATATCTGCGTGCGGAAAAAGCAAAACAAATTCTTCTCCTCCGAACCGGCCCACCACATCGGTCTCACGCAGCTGGCTGCCGAGGAATTGGGCAACGTTCACCAGAATTGCGTCCCCGGCGACATGGCCGTACTTGTCGTTCATCCGCTTGAAGTGATCCAGATCGAGCATGGCGATGGTCAGGTCTTCGCCGTAGCGGCGGCAGCGCGCCAGTTCCCGTTCGAGCGCCTGCTCCAGGCCGCGCCGGTTGAGCGCACCGGTGAGCGGATCGACGGTGCTCTGCCGGAGCAGGTCCCACTCGACCCGCGACTGCATCATCCAGACAACGGCTAGCGGCAGAAGCGAGATGTTCACGATGTAGGTCACGGCACTGACGATCGCCAGCCTAGGCGTCGCAATGTCCGGATTGACGCCCATGGAGAAGCCAACCCATACGCGCACCAGCTCGACCCCTACAAAAACAACGAGAAACCCACCCATCAGCAGGCGCGGGGCGCGGGTGGAGCGCTCCCTGCCACCAAGCAGGAGCACAGTGGTCACGATGCATTCGAGCGCGATAAGCAGGTCGGCCAGCACATCGCTGTGCATGCGATCCGGCGCGTTCCGCCAGGCCAGAAAAAACGGCAGACCGGCGAACAGGATGATGCCCGAAATCCATACTGCCTTCTTGCTGCGACGGTCGAAATAGACCAGGGCAACGTTGAGGAGCGCGTAGGAGAGCGGAATCATCTCTCCATTGAGGCCTCGGCTGATCCAGGTGGGCAGGTGGGTGCCCAGCAGGTCGAAGACAGCGCCCGCAGTATTGGCTAAAAAGCTGTACCAGAGCCACCGTCGCATCCGGTCGCTCCAACGCTGCAGAGCGAGCACACCGAAAACGATCGTGAAGCAGAGAAGCTGAACGTCCTGGATCAGTAACGTAGCGCCAACGAGCATGTACAGGCAATCTTAAGGCGTGGCCTGCATTCTATGATGTGCCAATCGTCGCAAAGGTTCTGGTAGGGTCCTGTCGTTTATCGATACGAATGACGACAAAGACGCTTAATTAGACCACCAGTCCTAAGGCCGGAAGGTATCAACTGGAAACTTGTACTTCTCCGGGTGTCGCTTTTCATCTTCGACAGAATTGAAATTCCCGAATTCCGGATCGCCATGGTACCCCCCGATGACGAGTCGTAGATAACGATGCCCTTTCCATTGGCTGTCAGTCTTGTGGTGTTATATCCGTGAAGTCCTATGAATCGATTTCCCCAGGTGTCGAAGGTCATCTCCACATCCGATACTCCGGAAGCTTTCAGATCTGCACACAGCGTCGGTCCTGACGCTTGCTCCTCGTAACGTGGATTGTCCTTGAACCAAAAGGCCGCGGCTTCCACGTGCGGATATTGCGGAAATTTTGTGTCTTCCACACCGATGCACTTCCATCCCATGCGCCGAGTGACGGTGCGATGTTGATCATGTAGGTAGAAAGCAGCTGCCGCAAACCCAAGGAGAGCAAGGATATAAAGAACCCAAAGCCTAGAGTGCGTTTTCGTAGCTTCGCCGAACGACATGAAACACCCCCTCGATACCATACCCCTAACAATTCCCACGAGCACCTGCTCGTGCGGGTCCTTTGACGTCGCGCTTTGCGCTCCGCTCAGGATGACAGTTGTTCAGGTGTAGCAGTTACCTTCAATCGCGCACTCACGACGGAATAGCTGAACGTCTAGGAATACCGTAGCCAGCGGAGCATTTCGGGGATGGTGGCTCGTTTGCCATACATGAGGATGCCGATGCGGTAGATTCTCGACGAGAACCAGACCACGATGTAGACCGACAACAGCAGCAGGGCCAGCGACAGGGCGATCTGCCATATCGGCGGGAACTGCGAGGCGATGCGCAGGAACATCGCAATGGGCGCGCAGGGCGGGAAGAGCGAGATGGCTACAGACCAGAACGAGTTCGGGTTGCTGACGATGAAGGTGATCATGCTGAAGCTGAGCCACACCGGGACGGCGGCTAACGGTGCGTACTGCTGGAGTTCCTGCTCGCTTTCGCAGGTGGCGGCCAGTCCGGCGAAGAGCGTGCTGTAGAGGGCGTATCCCAGCAGGAAGTAGACGGCGAAGAGAATGATTTCAGCCGCCGAGATTTGAATTTTCAGTCCGCCGGACATGAGGGTGGCGGCGAGGGCTGTTCCGGAAAAGAGCGCGGCGGCTATGGCCCAGATGGCGAACTGCGAGAGGCCGACGGCTCCGATGCCGATGAGCTTTCCGGCGAGCATGTCGGTCGGCTTCACGGTCGAGAGCATGACCTCGAAGATGCGCGAGGTCTTTTCCTGAATGACGGAGCGGCCTACGTTCATGCCGTACATCATGACGGTGAACGTGAGCAGGAAGGCCATGATGTATGCGGCGAAAAAGGAGCCGAGCGTGCTGCTGCCGACTTCTTTGCCGTTCTTGACCTGCTCGGTCTGGATTTTTACGCCGCTGGTAAGGGCGGCTACATCGCCTGCCGGGATGCCGTGCGCGGCGAGCCGCTGCTGGACGAGAGAGTGATCGACGGCGTCGGAGAGACGGGATTCAGTCGTAAAGTCGCCGGAAGAGCGCGAGACAAAGGTGGCCTTGGCGTTGCCTGCGTTCGCGTCAGTAGTGAGCCAGAGGAAGCCGTCGATCTGCTTCTGATCGATCTGCGAGATGAGCTGTCGGCGGTCGGAGTCGGCTGCGGGCGCGAGGACATCGACGATGAGGTGCGCGTCTTTATCGGCGAGCAGCTTTTCGCGCACGCGGCTGGCGAGAGGCGCATCATTCGATGCGACGACGATGTGCTTGCCTGCGCCCGAGTTCTTGCTGGCGAGGACAGAGATGCCGATGATGGCGGCAAAGATGACGGGGATGAGGATGGTGGTGACCTTGAAGGCCTTGCCCCGCACCTGTTCGAGGTATTCGCGTTTCGCGATGAGCAGGATGTCACGCATCGACTTTTTCTCCCACGGTCTGAATGAAGATTTCTTCGAGCGACGGCTCGACCAGCTCGAACTTGTAGATGGTTGCCTTTTGCGCGGCTTCGCGCAGGAGACTTTGCGCGTCGGCGTGCGGCTTGAGGCGGATTTCGACGTGGCCGGTGTAGTCCTTGTATTCGGCGATGGCGGGGTGCTGCAGGAAGGAGTTGTCGCCTTCAAACTGCATGATGACGCGGTCGCGCTCGTAACGTGATTTGATTTCGCGCATGCCGCCGGAGAGCACGGCCTGTCCAGCATTGATGAGGCAGATGGCGTCGCAGAGCTTCTCGACCTGGTCCATGCGATGGGTGGAGAAGAGGATGGCTTTGCCTGCGTTTTTGAGGTCGATAAGCGTGTCCTGCAGGAG
>JAATFH010000281.1 GCA_015655315.1 Terriglobales bacterium | reverse complement strand
CGCCCGTTGCGGTAGTGACTGCAGGAATTTTCTGGGGCGCAGGCATCGGGATCGGTGGCGGCTGGGGTGGTGGCGGGGGATTTGGCTGGGGCTGGGGCGCCTGGAACGTGGGATGGGGTGGGGGCGGTGGCAACGTCATTTATAACAACAACACCTATATCAACAGGACCACGAACACTTATAACAATTACCATCCCTGGGGCTCCGGAACTTCAGGACAAGGCCCGTATGGTCCCCAGCCAAACCCCGGCGGGTTCGGTCAAGGTGGTGGCTATCACCCCACTGGAGGCGGCATCGCCCCTGTTGGCCCCTCCGGCCCAGGCAGTCTGAATCCTCAGGGACCAGACGGCGGTTACCATCCGACGGGCGGTGGTGGAATGCGCCCGATCAGCCCCTCCGGTCCGAGCGGGCCGATCGGTTCAGGCGGCTATCACCCTATAAGTGGCGGCGGGCTCACTCCCGGCAATGGAGCGTCACAGCCTGGAGGCCATGGCCCCTCTGGAGGGTTTGCCCCTAACCACGGCTATAGTCCGGCGCTCAACAGCGCACAGCATAACTCCTTCGGCAATGGTTTCGGTCGCGGCAATTCTTTCGGTGGCAATCAACAGCGTTCGTTCATGAGCGGTAATGGATTCCGTGATCAGGCGGCCTCTTCGCGTGGCTGGGGCAGTATGCGCTCCTCTGGCGCGCGCATGAGTGCTCCCCGTAATTTTGGCGGGTTCAGACGCTGAGACCAGAACACCGAGGGCCGTTCATTCATAGAAAGGAAAAGTAACCGATGAAGTTACATATCAAAAACTCGATAAATATCGGCATGTCTTTGCTGGCTGTTCTGGTTGTGCTGGGTGGTGTATTCTCCGCAGTTCGCGAGACCTCTGTTGCCGCTGCTGCCAAGACCCAAGATCAAACGACATTTGCGACCCCTGATGAAGCGGGCAAAGCATTACAGGCAGCAGCGAGAGCGAATGATGAAACTGCTCTGGGTCAAATTCTCGGACCGGATTCGAAAGCAATTCTGAGCTCTGGCGATCCGGAGGAAGACAAAGCCGCACTTGTATCGTTCGTATCCAAGTATGACCGGATGAACCGCTGGGTCACGATGGCCGATGGCAGCAGAACTCTCTATATCGGGGCCGACAACTATCCTTACCCGATCCCACTTATGCAAAATGCATCGTCAAGATGGTATTTCGATACTGCCGCAGGCAAAGACGAGATCCTGGCGAGGCGCATCGGTAAAAATGAACTCCTTGCAATCGATGCGGTCTATGCGATGGGGAATGCGGAGGAACTGTATTTCAAGCACAAGCACGATGGCGAGAATACCCAGCAATACACTCAGAAGATTCTCAGCAGTCCCGGAAAACAGGATGGCCTGTACTGGGAAGTCGCGAAAGATCAACCTGCCAGCCCTCTAGGCCGTTTGGACGAATTCGCCAAAGATGTAGTTTCGTCAACTCAGCCTGGCGTTCCACCTGTATTTGATGGATATTCCTTCCGCGTACTCACGGCACAAGGTAATAACGCAAAAGGCGGAGCCATGAGCTACATAGAGGATGGAGGAATGACAGGAGGTTTCGCAATTCTGGCAACTCCTGTCACATATGGAGATTCCGGCATCATGACCTTCATCCTGAGCCGCGAGGGAGTTGTCTACCAAAAGGATCTAGGGCCAAAGACAACCGAAATAGCTAACTTTATCTATAGTTATGACCTGGACAAAGGCTGGAATCCAGCTGAATAGCCAAGATTATAGACAAGGTTTCGCGAAGGCCTTCCTTTACGGAAACCCGCAAGTTGATTGCGGTGCTAGATGGAACACTAGTGCTCTCAACCAGTCCTGGCCCCGATTCTTTACCGATGTTGCTCAGGTGGTGATTGTTACTTTGCCTGCCGGTGTCTTCGTGAATGCATGAACGATATTCCCGTCAGCATCGACATGGCGCAAGGTCAGCGCCGCCGGTGTGACTTCCATATGGCTGAAGCCATGTACCTTCTGTACCCACGGCCCGCGTCCCGCTGCTTCTGCACGGAAGTCGTAGAGATCAGCGCCGCCGCCTCCTGAAAGAAAGAATGAGGTCGGATGCGCATCGAACTCAAGGTGCTGGAGATCATGGTCGTGTCCGGCCAGGTAGAGATGAACGTTATGCTTCCGAAGGAGAGGATCCCAGTCGCGGATGAGGACCTTATGATCTCCGTGAGGACCATTAGAAAAGACCGGATGGTGCGCCATGACGATGAGGAAGGGAGTCGTCAGCGGCTTCTCTAGCTCAGCTTGCAGCCATGTTAGTTGTTGCGCCTGTTGTTCCGGGGTAAGAGTAAAGTCGTAATTATTCTTTTCTGCTTTGCTGTTCTCGTGAAAGACGTTGCTGTCGAGGGCGATGAAAGTAATTTGCGGGTCTTTCTCCGGGAAACCGAAGCGGTACCAGAGAGACGGCATAGTCCAGCGAGTGTTGCTCCTGCGCGCGTACTCTAATTCTGCAGCGACCTTGCTTTCGGGCATTCTCTGATAGTCGTGATTGCCGGGTATTGCATAAGCCGGGCAGTTGAATACGGCTTTCGGATACATCTCCTCAAATCCTGTTTGCCAACGCGGTGAGTCAACCCCTCCCGGAAGCGCGTCGTACCAGTTATCACCGAGCATGAGAAGCGCTTGTGGCGACAGATTATGCTTCCGCGTGTAATCAATCATTCCCTGGGCGACGAGAGGTTGGGCCCGATCCTTTGTGTCTCTTCCCCAATCGCCCAGCATGAGAATGTGTGAAGCGCCCGGTTGCGGCTGTTGATGCGCAGGCAAGGCCATTACGCCCAACGGAGTCAATGCGGCTGCAGCGCTGAATGCAAAACTCTGCCGGAGGAACCGGCGCCGGGTGAGATCCTCAATTGCCATTCTGTCTAACCTTTCGTGATCAATAAAAAGGACGATTCGAATCTTCTTCAAGACGCGGCAATCTGAAGCCGTAAATCCCTCTCCATGGATCCGCTAAAAATCTCTGCTATATCCCCACGATACCCGAGCGAACTCGACACAGGAGCCAGCAGAGACCGTGAATAGGATCTATTCGAAAGGCTCTGTCTTAATACAACCTTAGATAAGTAGAAAGTTACGGAATATTCATACCATTTTTCACAATAGAGAACTGAGTTTCAGCACGATGAATCGACCACGCCGACGCATGCTCTATCGGGGGGATTGATCCGGTGGTGTGGATCATGCACGAGCCCCTCCGGCTTCATGGCCTTCCTTGGCGTGCCATGCCAGTGTTGTTGGCGTCATCCAGTATGTTGCCTTCGACATGGAATAGGTGCCGTTTCCTTGCTTCGCGGCGTCATGGAGCTGGACGTAGCGCGAATAAACCTTGAAACCGGGAAGAGCGGAGAGCCAGAATCCATCGACGCGTCTCACGCCGATCAGATTTGATCTGCCTGCAGATTAGTCTTGCGTCCCGCATGACTGCCTCCTAAGATGGGCGGTAATTAACGGTGCCTTTCAATGCACAGGTCGCTCCGACCCAGGTGCCGTTGCGGAAAGCCTTGCCCTCCTGTCTGGCGGCAGGGCGGATCACAAGAGATGAAGACACATACTTCTACATGCGGATATCCGCATTGACTGTGCCACGAATCTTCTTTGAGTTTCACCATACAAGTTACTCGCGAGGGTAGAGTGAAGGAGCGACACTGGAATAACCTGGTTGGGTCTCTTCGACATGGCCAATGCGTTCTGATGCTGGGTTCCGAAATACCCGTCAGGACATCTTCCGCGGATCCGAAGATTGCGCCAAGGGAGAACACCAGCCTGGCCGAAGAGCTTCGTCAACGGCTCGCGCGAGAGCTGGAAGAGGACGCCCGCAGTCCATCCGGAAATACTCTTGCAGCATTGGCGCAGCAGTACGAGGATACGGAAGGATTCGGGCCAAACACACTGCGTGCCACGGCGGAGATGGTCTTTCGGTCACGACAGTACAGTCCGTCCACAGTTCACGAAAAGCTGGCGGCGCTGCCCTTTTCATTGATCGTAACGACAGGGCAGGACGCATCTTTAGCACAGGCGCTTAAGCTGGCGGGGAAGACACCGATTACGCAGAGGTATCATCTGCGCGGCGACAAACGCGACAATCCAGAATTTGTACTGCCCGGCGTTCCGAGCTCGCCTGTGGTGTTTCATCTTTTCGGGAATGCGGCCGAACCATCTTCGCTTGTGCTTAGCGAGAATGACGTTCTCGATTTCCTTATCAGGGTGGTATCGGAGCGCCCCCCTCTTCCCAACAGCCTGTTACGTGCGCTGAAGCGCGTCGGGCAGAGCTTCTTATTCGTCGGGTTCGGAATCAGGCATTGGGATTTGCGTGTTCTGCTGAAAGTGTTGCTGCGCGCTCTGGAACTGAATCGCAGCGGGCCAGCCATTGCCGCCGAGCCACTCAGCAGTCTGCTGCAGCCGGATCGTGACGAGATGATTCTCTTTTATCAACGCGGCACACGCGTCGAGCTTGAGGATGATGATGTCGGAGCATTTCTGACGAAACTCTCCGAGAGACTGCAGGCAGATGGCGGATTTGTCGAACAGGCCGCGTCCCTGGGACCGCGTCCTCGAGTTTTCATCAGCTATGCGCGTGAGGATTCGGATCTGGCCTCGCGTGTCTATGACGCGCTGCAAAAGGAGTTCTTCGAGCCGTGGCTCGACCGCGAGTCCCTCGAAGGGGGCGATGACTGGAACGAACGCATCGAAGCCGACCTGGACTCTTCGGATTTTGCCCTCGTGCTCTACACGCGCGCCTTCTGTCGCAAGACTGACAGCTACGTGAACAAGGAGGTAGCGCTGGCGGCGGAGCGTGCCCTTCGAGTGCGAGGCTCTTTTATGATTCCTCTCCGAGCGGATGATCTGACCGGTGTGGATCGGGTAGATGCGCTTCGTAAATACGACGAAATGGAGCTGAGAACAACCGCCTTCGAAGAAGATATCTCGAAAGTTATCTCGACTATGAGGCGGGAGTATCAGCGCCGCCAGCGTTAGTGAGCGTTATGCGTTGCCGAACTTGGTGAACTATGATCGAAACCCTCCACCGCTACCCCGGCGCCCAGCCGTTTCGTGATGATGAACTTTCGCGCAGAACATTTTTTGGCCGTGAGCCGGCGTCCGTTGCTCTGACAGACCAGATTCTCGCAAATCGCCTGGTGATCGTTTATGCAAAGTCCGGTCTCGGTAAAACGTCGCTTCTCAATGCCGGGATTGCGCCCCGCCTCCGGGAAGCCGGCAGTGTACCCCTCTTTGTAAGGGTGAATGATACTAAGCACGGGGCATTGTCCTCGGTTCTTGAAGGTGTGGGCGTCGAAGCGGCGCGACAGAAGCTTGAATACGTCGCTGGGAACAACAACTCGCTGTGGAGCTTCTTCAAGACAGTGGAATTCTGGCGCGAAGACCTTCTGCTGTCGCCTGTATTGATCATCGATCAATTCGAGGAGTTGTTCACCCTGCAATCGTCTGAGGAGCGAGAAAAGTTTCTCTCCGAGCTTGGTTATCTGCTGCGCGGGATACCACCACCTTCGGATCAGGGAGTCGAGGCTGGTGCAAGCAATGCGCCACCGGTCATTCGGGTAGTGCTGTCTTTGCGCGAGGATTTTCTGGGACTGCTCGAAGAGGCTTCCGATCAGATACCGGAGATTATGGATCACCGTTATCGCCTGGCTCCTCTCAGTCTTGAGATGGCATCGAAAGCGATCACGGGACCGGCTGCCATCGAGCACGAAGAGATTGCAACCAGGGCCTTCCGTTTAGAACCTGAGTGCGTCAACTCGATTCTTAGCTATCTGGCCCGCGCGACGGGCGGCGCTCACGGACGGGCTGGGAATCATGTCGAACCCTTCCATTTACAGCTGATCTGCCAGCACATCGAGACGGTTGCGGCTTTCAAACAGAAAACATCCGGCGAAGATATCGTCCTCAGCTTCGGCGATATTGGTGGCGACGCGGCGCTGTCTGAGACGCTTGAAAGCTTCTACTCGGAGGCTATCCGTTCGCTGCCCAGACGCTTCCGCGGAACGGTCCGAAGGATGTGCGAGCGTTTTCTCATCAGCCGCGAGGGACGCCGCCTCAGCGTCGAGGAGCGTGAACTGTGCCGGGAGCTTAACCTTTCCCGCGATACATTGCGTCACCTGGTTGAGCGCCGCCTCTTGCGCACAGACCGGAGGTCCGACAGCACCTACTACGAACTGAGTCACGACGCCCTGGTGCAACCCGTACTGGCAAGCCGAAGAACGCAGGCCTTTCTCTTGTACGGAGCCGCAATTTTCGGCGGATCGATTACTTTGCTATCTGCCGTGGGGCTGATTCTGATCATGATCGCCGCTCTCTCCAGCGAGAAGAGCCGAGACAACTCCCTCTATATCGGCGTCGCCATTGCTATGGGCTTCGCGGTTTTGCTGGGCGTCGGGGGGGTGCAGTGGTTACGCGCTGGTATCCGGCGGCGGAGCCGCTACGGTCAACACTCTTCAGGTGAATCGGCCGAAGTGGTGCAGAAGCGGCCTCCGCTCAAAAACAGACTGCTGGGCTGGGTAATGCTCGTAACAGGTCCTGTATTTCTCCTCGTATGGGGTGTTATCGGCCTTGTCGGCCTGATCCAGTACAGCGTCATCGCGATCCGCCACGGCAGGGCTTCCCACTGGATTGAATGGATGAGGGGAGATGTGCATGAAGCCTGGCAGCTGATGCACGACCATCCTGTGCTGGAGGTGTTGTGGTGGGTCATTGAATACGCCACGATCGTCTTTTTCGGTTGGTGGCTGTTCCGGCAAGGTGACCGGATGCTGTGGCCACGTGGGTTCATCGCTCGATCTAAAACCTCGCGCGTTGACCGGCCATCTTCGCTGCTTCTGGCCCTGGCCAAGGTGCTCTCCGGGGGCGTTGCCCTCGTTGTGGCGGGACTGGGCTTCTTTACGCTGGTTACGTGCAGCTCTTCCTGGCATGGGAGCATTCCCTACTGGCTCAGCTGGCCTATGCTGAGCTACCGGTTTTCCCATGTCTGCGGGACGATCTACCAGAAAGACTGGGAATGGAACGAGATTAATTTTGCACTGTTCTTTTTCTCGGCCTTTGTCCTGTCTCTTGTCTGGATTGTGGGCGGTATCCTGGACGTGCTTGCAGCGCTTCGCTATCGCCGGACAGTACGAGGCGAGCGAGGATCCAGGCAGGCCGCGGTTGCCGCAGCCGTTGGCGGAATTCTGATCATAGTTTTGCTTCTAGGTTTGACGTGGGGGCGAACACTGTCTCCCGGACAGAAGGGAACAGCGCAGGCACACGCCAGCATCTTCCATATCCATCCCCCTAGACATCATTTTGGATGGACCGTGGGATACAAGGCCACCATCCTGCACACAGAGGACGACGGTCAAACGTGGAAGTCTCAAAGCTCCGGCACAGGATGGCTTTATTCCGTAACATTTGCCACGCAAAGAGAAGGGTGGGCCGTGGGACCGGGTGGAGTCATCTGGAATACTTCGAACGGCGGTAGTACATGGACTGCGCAGACCAGCGGTACCAAGGAATCCCTGAATGCAGTGACTTTTGTTACGCCCCATCTTGGCTGGGTGGCGGGCAGCAATGGGTTAATCATGCACACTGAAAATGGCGGCCTCACTTGGCAGCCGCAAACCAGCAATACCCAAAATAACTTAATCGGCATTGCGTTCGTGACGCCCCAGTCCGGTTGGGCAGTAGGCATTAATGGCACGATGGTGCATACCGAAGATGGCGGCCACAGTTGGAAGTCTCAAGGAAGCGGTCGCAGCGAAATCCTTCGTTTCATCGCCTTTCCGACTGCGCAATCGGGTTGGGTAGTGGGCGATGATGGCATCATTCTGCATACCGAAGACAATGGCCGTACCTGGCACCAGCAGTCCAGCGGGACAATCAGAAACCTGTATGGAGTAACCTTTACCACTCCATTTTCCGGCTGGGTGGTGGGCCAAACGGGCATCATCCTCCACACGGAAGACGGTGGCCACACATGGAACCAGCAGGAAAGCCACAGCCGAGCTGACATGACCGAAATCTCATTTGTCACACCCGAGCTGGGATGGGCGGTGAACAGCATGGGTGTCATCCTGCACACTGAGGATGCCGGCCGCACTTGGGCGGTGCAGAGCAGCGGCATTCGTACCGATTTGCAATCAGTCTCTTTTATTAAGCCATACGGCGTCATTGGCGTTCTCCTCAAGGAGGAATCCGGACCCGGCCAATACGCACGGTCTATCTATCAACCGCGGCGTCGTTATTGGTGGTGTTACACCGAACGGACCTGCCGCAAAGGCTGGGCTGCAGCCCGACGACGTCATTGTTTCTGTAAACGGTAAGCCGGTAAAGACCACTAATGAATTAGTGGACGCAATCTATCCGTTGAAGCCGGGTTCTGATGCAATGCTGACCTACATTCACGGGGACAGGAACGGAACTGCGGACGTTATCCTTGGAGATGGATCGCGACCCATCCAGTAGCACTTGATTTTCGGAGATGCGTACGGCAGACATCTGTGGAATCGTCTGCTCTTGAGTCACTCTATCGGGTCACCAAAAGGTCTATTCGCGGACCGCTCGCAATCGGTAAATTTTCCAATAAGAGTTCCTCATTCTGCAGTTCCAACTCCCAGTTCGACGCCACCATGACGGAAGTGATGAAGAGGGCGTCCTTGAAAATCACAGTCCCGCGCAACTCCAGGCGGCCGTCGGGTGCAGTTTCGATAAACCGTAATGGGCTCAACAACGCCGTGAACTCGTCTATCTTTTTTTCATCTGTGCCAGGAATCCACAGTGCGTCCTCAGGGCGGGTTGCAAAGCGAAAAGCACCCAATCGTCCCACTACCACGGCGAAGAAGAAATGAACGTACGCAATCACGTCATCGCCGGGCATGGGCGCCGGACGCATCGAGGCGTGTTCGAAAGTGTTACCTCCGAGAGCGCTAAGTTCCATCAGTTAGAGGGGCTGGAAGAAGAGGCGGCTTCCGAACTGCGCAGATTCATCAGAATGAAGATGAGAGCAACCTTCATCTTCTAAAACGAAAGTTCCATATTCTTCCCGGTGTGCTGTTTTGCCTATTCCTGCTCGTTCCTTGCGGATGGAGCTAAGCGAATTTCACAAACCGAAGCGCCACCGAGTTCATGCAGTAACGAAGGCCTGTGGGTCTCGGGCCGTCATCGAAGACGTGACCTAAATGGGCGGCGCAGCGGCGGCAGGAGACAGCGGTTCGCATCATGCCCAACGAAACGTCGGAGATTTCATGGACGTTTTCCTTGGCAATCGGCTGCCAGAAACTGGGCCAGCCTGTACCGGACTCGAACTTCGTCTCCGAGCTGAAGAGAGCTGTGTCGCAGCAGATGCAGCGATACAACCCCTTGTCGTGCAGGTTCCAGTATTGTCCCGAGTAGGGATACTCAGTACCAGCGTGACGCGTAACGTCGAAAGCCTCACGGGACAATTGTTGCTTCCACTCGGCGTCGGTCTTGACGATCGTCTGAACTGTCACAACTTCCCCGCGCTGACCTGAATCGGAAAACTGTACGAGCTTTACCTCTTTGGGAGCCGTGTCCTTCGCCTCAACGAATGTGGAACTCTGTTGCAGGCGGAGGAAAATTCCAGCCGCGGCGGCAGCGCCCGCTATGACAAAGGCGCGGCGGCCCACCTTATTTCCTTTATTTTCTTTCTGTTTCAAGTTTTGCTCGGTCATACTCTCCTCCTGCTGGAAGGCAGCTCAATCGGAGCTGCCTTCACACGGGCTCATCCGAAGGTAAAGGCAAACGCCTGTACCTTCGGAGCTGAAAATTCTATCTCGAACGTGCGATCCCTGACGGCGCCCTTCTGCCTCACCAGCTGATACAGGCGATGCTCGGTGACGGTTCCGTTGCCCTGTTCGTCGGTGTCCATGCCGTGATTCTCGCCGGGCGCCTGTCCATCGATGGTCACGCGAAAGCTTACCGGTTTCCCGTCCGCTGTGGGGCCAAGTACCAGATGCAGATCGCGTGCGTGGAAGCGGAAGGCAATGCGTCCCGGTGCCGACTGAAGAACTGCGGTCTGGTCGTGATCGATCCATTTGCCGCCGAGCGCCCATTCATTCAGCGCAAGTTGAGCAGGAATGGTGTAGGTCTGTGCTGCGTCCTGCTTGAAGCCGCCGGGCGAGGCGAAGTGCTGCGCTCGTTCGTACCCTATATATGTTTCAGGCGACTGCACATCGCTCATGTCCGGAGCCGCTTCCGCGCCCCGCGCTTCGACATTCACAATTCCAGTCGGCAAAGGCTGCTGCCCGTCGCGCTCCTTCAACAACTGCTGAATCCATTGCTCGGACTGGTCATATTCACCTTCACCGAAGTGCTGATACCGGACATTGCCGTTGCTATCGATGAAGTAATGCGCCGGCCAGTATTCATTATTGAAGGCGGTCCAGATTGCATAGTCATTGTCGAGTGCCACCGGATAGGTGATCCCGAGATCGCGGACGGCCTTCTGCACATGGGAGAGGTCCTTCTCGAACGGGAATTCCGGCGTATGCACGCCGATCACGACCAAGCCACTGTCCTTATATTTTTCCGCCCATGCGCGGATATAAGGCAGTGTGCGCAGGCAGTTGATACATGAGTAGGTCCAGAAATCGATCAGAACAACTTTTCCCTTGAGCTGTTCGGCAGTCAGGGGTGGCGAGTTAATCCAGGCGGTTGCTCCAGACAAACTGGATAGCAGCGAGGCCTGGGTGAGGGTCGACCCGGCATCTGTAATGGTCAGCGTTTGCGCTGGAATTCTTACCCTGGGGTGAAAACGGTCCAGCAGCCCTTGCTCGACGCCCGAGGTGCTGGCGAGTGAGAGGCGCGTCAGGATGCCTCGATCCAGTCCAAAGGCGACTGCGATCACGCCGATCAGAACGGCAACCCCGAGGATGCGCCGTATCCACTCTTCGGCGCCAAGAGAACGCTTCATCGCGGCAAAAATGCGTCCGCCTGCCAGAAGAGCAACGGCAAGGGACGTTGCGGCTCCGGCGGCGTAGGTCAACAGCAGCAACGATGTATGGGCGCTCGCGCCCTGCAGGGCGGCTCCGGTAAGAATCAGGCCGAGGATCGGTCCAGCGCACGGAGCCCACAGCAGGCCGGTAGCAAAACCGAGCAAGAGCGATTGCAGAACGCTGGCACGCGTTCCTGAAGAGGCGGTCTGGGTGAGACGGCTGCCCAACTGCACGAGGGGCCGCGTAAGTCGATCGGCCAATCCTGGCAAGAGAAGCGACAGCCCCAGGAGCGCGAAGATGACCAGGGCGGCAATGCGGCCATACTGGTTGGCGCGAACGAGCCACGAGCCTCCGGCTACCGCGATGGAAGCGACCGCCGCGAAGGTTACCGCCATGCTCAGCAGCAGCGGCAGTCCCGCTTTCCGAAAAGGCTGGTCGGACCGCGCGAAGGTAAACGGCAGAATAGGGAGGATGCAGGGACTCAGAATAGTGAGAACGCCACCCAGAAAGGCCAACACGAACAAGACCATAAATTTCCTAAACTCTTTGAACTATGACTCTGTAAAGATAGAAAAAGTTACATCTTCTTCGCTGGACAGGAGAATTGAGTATGACGGTATTGGAAGACACTCGTATTGGAGAATTGCGTGCGGCGCAGACCAAAGCAGAAAAACTCTTCCACGAGGTCGAAGCGCGCGGCCTGATTCGCTCCGGTATCAAGGAAAGCCAGTTGAATGAAGAAATCTTCGCCCTGGCAAAAGAGATGTATGGAATCACGACCTATTGGCACAAACGGATCATTCGCGCGGGCGAAAATACATTGCTGCCCTATGCCGAAAATCCTCCCGACCTGCCAATCGGCGAGGACGACATCCTATTTCTCGATCTCGGACCTGTTTTTGAAGAATGGGAGGCGGATTTCGGCCGTACCTTCGTGATCGGCTCCGATCCGGTGAAGCATAAGCTGCGCCATGATGTGGAGCAGGCGTTTGCTGAAGGGAAAAGGTATTTTCACCAACATCCGGAAATTACCAGCCGCGAGCTTTTCGCCTACGCTCAATCTCTCGCGGCAAAGTCCGGATGGGAATTCGGTGGCCCTATCGCAGGACATTTGATCGGGCAGTTTCCTCACGAAAGGATCGCGGGAGACAAGGTGACTTTGTACGTTCATCCTGACAGCGACCTGCTGATGCGATCTCTCGATGAAAAAGGTCAGAAGCGCCATTGGATTCTGGAGGTCCATTTTGTGGACAGAGAGCGCCGGATCGGCGGGTTCTTCGAAGAACTGCTCACGGTGGACTGAATCATTTCTGTCTTGCACGGATTCGTTTCGCGTTGTCCTGCGGCCGCCGATATCCAGATGCGAAGCCGGGTATTCTTTCCGGGCCGTCCGATTAGCGGGATAACTCATTCATTACGGTGAGTTGTCTCGTTTTTCTTTCGTGGTGCGGATGCTAGAGTAACGAAAAGCTGAAATTGGACGAGGAGTTGCGTCTTGCTGGTCGATTGCCACTCGCATGTGTGGGCCTATCCAGGTCATCTCTCGGATGAATTTGTAAATGAAGCCAACGCGCGGTCGCGTGGTCATCGGCTGGACCTGCATGTGCCGCCCGAGAAGCACCTGCAGGCTATGGCCGGAGTCGATAAAGTCATCGTATTCGGACTGCGGGCGCACCACTCCGGACTGTGGGTTCCGAATGACTACATTGCCGCATATGCTGCGAGCTATCCGGAAAAAGTAATTGGATTCGGCGCTATCGATCCCGCGGTCGATCCCATCGCGGAAACGCTCGATGAGATCGTCCGGCTCAAATTGAGAGGCGTGAAGCTCGGGCCAATCTACCAGAACATTCATCCGACCGATCCCAGAATGCTGCAGGTATATGAGTTCTGTCAGGCGAATCAGTTGCCGATCATGATTCATCAGGGAACGACGTTCGTCAGAACAGGCCCGTTGAAGTATGCGCTGCCGATCCAGTTAGAGGATGTGGCGATAGATTTTCCTCAGTTGAAGATGATCATTGCGCACCTCGGGCATCCGTGGATCGCGGAAACACTGGTGCTCATCCGCAAGCAGCCGAATCTTTATTCGGATATCTCGGCATTGCACTATCGTCCATGGCAGTTCTACAACGCGCTCATCATGGCGAAGGAATATGGCGTTCTCGACAAGATTGTGTTTGGCTCCGATTATCCCTTCACTACTCCGGAAGCGCAGATAGATGGCCTGCGCAACATCAATTATTTTACGGAAGGGACGAATCTTCCCCGACTCACCAGTGAAGAGATCGAGCGACTCATTTACAGTCCCACGCTGATGTGCCTTGGATTGGAGACGGCGTGAAGATCACCGGCGTCAACGTAATCATCCTTGAAACTCCGGGATCGTATCAGGCGACATCGGGAGGGGAAGAAGCTTATGGCATCAAGTACCTCGGCATCGTCAAAGTAGAAACCGACGAGGGGATCACAGGATACGCCGACCTTGAAACTCAGCCCCATGTGGCGAAAGCGATCGTCGATGCTCCTTCCGAAGGCGCAGTGCCCGGCTTTCAAGGCCTAAGGTCGGTCCTTATCGGAGAAGACCCCTTCGAGGTCGAGCGCCTGTGGCACAAGATGTACATGGCTTCTGTCTACTACGGCAGGCGCGGAGCAGCCATGCAGGTGATCTCGGGGATCGACATCGCGCTGTGGGACATCGTCGGGAAAAAAGTTGGGCAACCCATCTATAAGCTGCTCGGAGGCGGCTATCGCGACCGTGTGCGCGCCTATGCCAGCACCCTGTTTCGCTCAACTCCGAAAGGCATGGCCGAAGCGAGCCGCGCCTATCTCGACAAGGGCTTCACCGCTGTGAAGTTCGGTTGGGGAGTTTTCGGAGAGGATCATGCGCGCGACGTGGAACTTGTGGCAGCGGCACGCCAGACCTTGGGAAATAACGTAGACCTGCTGATCGATACGGGCTGGTATATCCATCGCACTGCGAAGGAAGCGATTCAGATGGTGCGCCGGCTGGAGCCATTTCGTCCTTTCCTGATCGAGGAGCCTTTGTCGCCCGAAGACTATGACGGGTACGCGGAGCTTTCCAACTCCGTCGATACGCTCATTGCCTGTGGTGAGCAGGAGGCCACAGAATGGGGCTTCCGCACATTGATTGAACGTGGACACGTCGATGTCATCCAGCCCGATCTCTCTCGCTGTGGAGGCTTCACGGCAGCACGCAAGATCGTGCATCTGGCGGAATTACACAACCGCCTCTGCATTCCGCACGCTTGGATTTCTGATCTGTTAACGGCTGCGTCGCTGCATCTGAATGCGTTCATGCGCAGGTCGGTCTTTCAGGAATTCAACGTCACGAGCGGACCACTGAGCCGTGAGCTTTGCCAGAACCCGATCCAGCTTGAAGAAGGGTTTCTGCGCGTTCCACAAGGACCGGGGCTTGGTGTAGAGGTAAACGAGAACACAATCGAAAAGTATCGGGTGGGCTGATCCATGGACCGACTAAGCGGCAAGGTTGCCATCGTGACTGGCGGCGCGAACGGAATCGGAAAAGCAATCTCCGAACGATTTGCGGAAGAGGGCGCATGGGTTCTCATTGCCGATATCGAAGAGCAGGCGGGACAGAGTACCGTGGCCGCGATACGTGCCAGGGGTGGAGCAGCTGAATTCTGTGTGGCCGATGTATCAAATCAGGAAAATGTGCAGCGAGCAGTTACGATTGCGGCGGCGCACACTGGCCGCATCGACGTTCTCTGCAACAACGCCGCCTATCTTGCTCCCGACTTTCATGCAGCGCTGGAATCGACTGACGAGGAATGGCGCAAGTGTATCGATGTGGCGCTCCTGGGCACGCATTACTTCACCAAGGCAGTTCTTCCATACATGATCGCGCAGAAGTCCGGGTCCATCGTCAACGTTGTCTCGATCCAGGCGATGGAGGGCATGATGACTTCGGTCGCTTATACCGCTACCAAGGCGGCGCTTCTGGGTTACACGATGAGTGTGTGCTATGACTACGGGCCATATAACATCCGTATCAATTCATTGTGCCCGGGACCGATCCAGACGCGTATTTCAAGCGATGAGAACGATCCTCACTACCAGTGGCAATGCGATCAGACGACTCTCGGCCGCGTCGGTTATCCGAACGAAGTAGCATGGGCGGCGTTGTTTCTCGCTTCCGATGAATCATCCTTTGTCACTGGCATTACGCTTCCGGTCGATGGAGGCTGGACCGCAAGCTCTGCAAGAAAGCGTCCTTAGATACAGTTCTTTTCTTCATCAACGCATGCATCATTCGGCAACGGTACTCGTATTGCGTTCGCAGGAGCGCAGCCGATAGCAAGAAGCCTTATTCGTTCTTAGGAGGATTATCAGGTGAAAGTAATCCGCTTCCTGACGTTTTTTCTCGCGGCCGGAATGATTCCAGCCGCAGCGTTCTCGCAGACACGTACTGCGAATCTGACTCTCGACTTTACAAAAAATCAGGGCCCTATGGAGATGGACCACGTTTCCCTCGGCCAGGGCGGTTTGTCGCCCGATCCGATATGGGACAGCCGCATCGCCGAGATTCGCGCCCTGCATCCGCGCCTGATTCGGCTGTTTGTGCAGGAGTACTTCGATGTACTGCCTGCCAAGGGGAAGTATCACTTCGAGACGCTCGACCAGTCTGTTCATGAGATTATTCAGGCCGGAGCGATCCCGTTGATGACCATTACCATCAAACCGAAGGTGCTCTTCCCGAAAATCGATCAGGACATCATTGATCCAAATGACTATCACGAGTGGGATCAACTTATTTCTCACATGGTGAGCCACTACAAGGACCAGGGTCTGAGCGGCTTCTATTGGGAAGTAGGCAACGAAGGCGATATCGGAGAGTCAGGTGGATCGCCTTACCGGTTTACTCCGGAAAACTACACGCGTTACTACCAGCATACGATTGAAGCTATCTTAAAAGCCGATCCGAGTGCGCGAGTAGGTGGTCCCGCCATGGCTTCCTGGAAGTCGCCAATCCTTCCGGCGCTGATTGCTTTCTGCGACAAGAACAAGGTGCCGCTTCACTTCGTTTCATGGCACATCTATAACAGCGATCCGAAGGCAATCCAGTCTACGATCGAAAGTGTGAAAGGTCTTCTCGCGCAACATCCGGCGATTCACGCTGAGACGATACTGGATGAGTGGAATATGGCTCTCACTGTTCCGCCGGAAGATCCCAGCATTCAGCCGACTTTTGTAACGGAAACGGCGTGGCGCATGAAAGAGTCCGGCCTGACATACTCCTGCTTCTATCACATCCGCGACTACCACGTTGACCGCGACCGCTTTACTCCATTTTTCTCGCCCGGTGGCGCGTCGTTCATGGCGAGTTGGTGGAACCGCATGCCGCAGTATTCAGGACTGTTTGATTATCAGAATGTGATGCGGCCCATGTACTTTTCTTTTGAGCTGATGGCACGGGTTACGGGAGACCGTTTTGAAGCCAGCTCTGACGATGATGCTGTCCATGCATTTTTTTCCTACGACAAGTCATACGGCATCTATAACCTGCTGTTCTGGAATTTTTCCGCAACGCCCGTCACCGTCAAGCTGCAGGAGCATGGCCTTGCAGAAATACTGACAGCAAAACGTCGTCGACTGGATGCCAAATCACCGTCCGAGGATGAAAATGCACGTCTTCACCCTCTCCCTGACTTGAATCTTGATCCCAAGGCAGCATCCGTTGAGATTCAACTGGAACCATATGGAATGGAAACCTGGGCACTTGAACCCGCTCACTGGCCAGATCAGTTACTTGGCCGGTAAAAAGGTAGAAGTGAAGGTGGCCGGTCCCTGTGGGATCGGCCGCTTTTTTGTCAGGATTGTGTAACGGGGTAGAGTGTCGGAAGCCGTAGAGATTTACTACGGCCAGCTCATAGGATGAGTAGCGACAAGCGTGCACCGAAGTTTATTCGAATGCAGGCATAGAGCTTGCATTACAGCACGCCGTACTTAGCAAAGACATCTTTCAGATAGGCTCCCTGCAATAACTCGGCACGGCTTCCGTTTTCCTTCTCAACTTTTTCCATCGCAAGTTGAATCACGTTCGGCAGCACTTCGGCTGGAACGGTGATGACGCCGTCATAGTCGGCAAAGACCAGATCGCCAGGTGAAACGCGCGCGCCCGCGCATTCAATCGGAACGTTGTAGTCGATGATTGTTCCGCGACCTTTCGAATCCACGGGTTTTATGCCGCGGGCAAAGACCGGAAATTCAAGCTCCTGAATTTTACGCACGTCACGGACGAGACCATCGATGACGGCTCCTCTGGCGCCGCGTGCACGCGCGGCCGTCGACAGCAACTCACCCCAGGGCGCATTTTGCAGCGAGCCAGCCGTGGATACGACCACAACCTCGCCGGGGAGAATGGAATCAATGGCGTCGATTTCCATTGCATATGGATTTGGGGGTATGTGGTAGATGTCCACGTACGAGAATGTACGAGCCCAACCCACGAAGCGATCGTCGGGCGAGAGGGGCCGAATGAACTCCCGGAGTGCCTGATTCCTGTATCCAAGCTCATCAAGCGAGTCGGAGATGACCGCGGTGTACAGGCATTCTTCGACCTGCCTGAACAACTCAAGATCAGCAGCGGTTGCGGGATTTCTTACGAGACGATCTGTTTGGTCACTCATGGACTCAGACTAACTACAAATGGAAGTCTGCTGAAGGGGGAAATGATTGCGAGATTGTGAAGTGTCCTTAGTATCGGACACTTCGCAGCTGGTGTCCGATAGTTGTTACTAATATTCACCGAAGTTCAATTTTGTTTGTTCCTGTAAATACTAAGCCTCAGCATGGTAAGTCATGGATCAGCCCATGAAGAATTGGTTTTTGTCTTTCGTGGGAGAGTGGACTGATGTGCTGCGACAGCAAGGTGGCAGCTTCAACCACGCGAGTTGCTCTTGACGGAATATTTTCGAGCTGGACCTTTGTACCAGAGATACTGATCGCAGCGACAACCTCACCTGCACCGTTGTGTACAGGGGCTCCGATACATCGGACGCCGATCTCTTCTTCCTCGTCGTCCACCGCGTAGCCCAGCTGCTGAATCTGTTCGCAGGCCATTCTGAGAGTTCGTCTCGAAGCGATGGTGTTCTCGTTATAGCGGATGAGTCCCTGCTTGCGGATAAGATCGTCAAGCTCGGCGGCGGGCAGATGCGCGATGAGAGCTTTTCCCAGGGCGGTACAATGCAAACCCATTCGTTTGCCGACCCAGGTGGCCAGCCGCTGTGTTCCCGGCGGCTCGATCCTGTCTATCAGGATGACCTCGCCCTCTTCCAGCACAGCCAGATGTACGGTCAATCCGGTATCCTGCATCAACTGCTGGAGAATCGGCGCGGCATGTCCACGCAGACTCATTCCACCCAGCGCCATGTTCGCGACAGCATGCAAGCGAAAACCCAGGTTAGATCGACCGGTTTTTTCATCTCGCTGGACGTGGCCGCACCTTTGATAGGTAAGTAAAAGCGCGTGTCACGTGCTTCGTGGCAGATTAAGCTTGCGCGCCAGTTGAGAGCGTGTGACACCTCGCCGCGACTGGGCAAGATACTCCAGCATCTGAAGCCCGCGCTCCAATGCCGGCACGGATTGCGTTCTCGGTCCGGTCCAGGAATCCATGGGCGATTGT
>JAATFH010000197.1 GCA_015655315.1 Terriglobales bacterium | reverse complement strand
TTCCTTTTTCCTTCTGGACGATTTCGTAGAGGCGAGCGAGATCGGCGAGGGGGGACGCGTCGCCCTGGACGCCGGTCACAGGCTGGCCGAGGGCCTGCACGGCGTCGTCGAGGTTTTCCTGACGGCGTCCGGTGATGAAGACGTAGGCGCCTTCTTTAACGAAGAGCTTTGCTGTAGCGAGCGCCATACCTGACGTGGCTGCTGTAATGACTGCTACCTTTCCATCGAGCTTTCCCATATTGTTCCTTTCGTATGCTGTTAGTGTTGTTCGAGCCTGGATGTGGTGCCTCTGTCAAATGCGAGATGCCGAGGTGCATTTGACAGGATCATTGCATGATCAGCGGAGACCGCCACCTGTAATAACACGTTCGCCGGTAATCCATTTCGCATCGTCTGACGCAAAGAAAGTGACAACAGACGCAATATCGTCGACCCGGCCGGCACGTCCAAGCGGAGTCATCGCAACCAGAGCCTTCTCGAAATCCGAGCCGATGAAGCCTGCCGATTGCGTGCCTTCCGTATCGACAATGCCAGGGTTCACGGAGTTTACACGGATCTTGCGTGGGCCGAGTTCCTTTGCGAGAACACCGGTGATAGCATCGAGGGCGCCCTTGGTTCCGGTATACACAGTGCTGTTGGGAGGAGTGATACTGCTGACGCCAGAGCCGATATTGATGATGCTGGCTCCTTCGCCGAGATGCTTAACAGCGGCCTGTGTAGTCAGGAGAACGCCGAGTACATTAATGTTGAAGATCTTGTGGAACTGCTCTTCGGTGACCGCTTCGATAGGAGAAAATTCATAGACACCGGAGTTGTTGACAAGGATATCGAGACGACCATAGTTCTTGATCGCTGCATCGATGATGCCCTGCGCTTCTGCGGCTTTGGATACATCGCCACCTGCGGCTACGGCGGTGCCGCCAGCTGCCGTGATGGCGGAGACTACGGCGTCCGCCCCGGACTTGCTGGAAGCGTAGTTGACGACGACGGACGCGCCTTCCGCGGCGAGTGACTTGGCGATTGCGGCTCCAATACCTTTGGATGCGCCCGTAACGACTGCTACTTTACCTTTTAGCTTACTCATGTCCTGTTCCTCCTCGAGATTGCTCTGTCGAACTTTAGATTTCCTGGCTCGGTGTGACGGCGGGTCTCGATTGCTGTTGAGTAGATGGGGCACACTCCGTCCTGGATTCATTAGTTCTGAATTTATGAACTATTGAACAATTAGCCACAAAAGACTACCGTAGTATTCATGAGGCCTTTATTCCACCCCTCGGTCGAAGACGTTCCAGTAGAAGCGATCCTTCATGCCCTGTCCGACCCGGTGCGCGTGGCGATATTTGCCGAAATCGTGGGACAGAACTGTTCGCACAACTGCGTGGCATTTTCGAACGTGAACCAAAAGTCGATACCAAAATCAACGCTTTCGCAGCACTTCAAAATACTCCGCGAAGCCGGGCTGATCCGAGGCGAACGTCGAGGCGTCGAAATGTATAACACATCTCGCTGCGCAGAGATCGACAAGCGATTCCCAGGGTTGATTGGAGCCATTGTCACCGCGCACAACATTCAGTTAGCAGATGGTGCGCGGACAACGAAGGCGATCAAGCGGAAGTCAGTCAAGCGGATTGCAAAGAACAGATAAGACGCTATGTAATGGAAAATGGAGCGACAACTTTTTCGGTTTGCGTTCAGCTCTGAGCTTCGGCTTCCTTCACCATCTCAACAAGAACTTTGCGAGCTTCATGGGCTGTAGTAACTTCACGAGGAAAGTTGATGCGTGTGCCTTTCATTCCCTCGCCGGTCCTCAGCCTGACGAAAAATCCCATGCGGTCCACGGATGTCATGACGGCTTCGGTCGCCTGGAGTCCGGAGTGTACTCGCGCCAGTAAAATCATTGCTGAGACATGGTCCTCATTCATATGGGACAGAATGCGCGATGCCGACTCAACCAAAGGGTCTGGCTTTGCTTGTTTATAATCGTCTGCCGATACCCAGCCCATCACACCGAATCCTCCAACGTAATACAAGTCAATTGGTTCCAAACGGTAGAAGTGAAAGTCTGGAAAATCGACCCAGGATTGACTGTTGCTATGGCTCGAAAGGTAGAGTTCGCGGGCTGAGTCGACTTCCTTCGCCGGTATCGGTTCGACGGGTCCAAGCAGCGTGGCGCGAGCAGCACCAAGCGGGTCTCCGTCGACAGACTGCCCGACGAAGAGACTCGCGCGCGGGTCTGCCTTCAGGTTCTGAGTATGCATCGCCATGTCGCTGATCAAGAGAATCGGGCGACCTTCAGGATCAAGTGCAAAAGGCATCAGCGATCCGAACGGATATCCGGCGTTCTTACGAGACCATGTCGAGAGCGTTGCAATGGACACAATCGAGATGAGCGTGCGAGCGCGCTCTGCGTAGCCAGGCTCCGGCAATTGCGGTACAGCTGGCCCCGTATAGAGATGCTGGCGGGGAGAAGGTGCTTCAGTCATAGGTTCATTCCAATTCCCATGAATCATGATAGCGGTTTATTGCCGGCTCGCGTTGCCGTCAGTTACATACCCCAACAGCCTTACGACTTCAAGAGAGGATTCGTTTAACTGGTCGGGTGGTGGCAACAAAACACGCCTGCGGCGGTCAAGTTTCGGAGGTGGACGATGCCTACCGATCCGGGCGCTTCCCGGGCTCCGCTCTCTGCCCTGCAGGCGTTGGCTCCGACGCCATTAGCCTCTACAGGACAGAGAAACGAATCACCGGCAGAAGAACTAATACCGCGGATAGTAATAATACCCGGGGCCATAGAAGCGATATGGGTAAGGATACCCATACCCGTAGTAATACGGATACGGGTACGCATACACCGGTCTGCGCACCAATCGCGGCTGTTGCGGAGTCACAGATGCCTGCAACCTTTGCGCCTCCTGATAAGAAACTGGAGTCACCGTAACCGGAGCTGAGAGATGGAAGTACAACAAAGACTCCGGCGGAATCACAACCTGCGGCCCCTTGGTCGCAGCCGAAGCTGCCAGTCCCGTAACGCCGCCGGCTACCGCGCCGATCGCAGCTCCCGGCCCGCCACCGGCAATGGCACCAATCACAGCGCCCAGTCCTGCGCCGCCTGCCGTGTTCGCGGCTGAGTAGCCGCCCTTGCCAGGCCCCTCGCCGGTCCACGCGTCTGTCGTCAGTTGATATGTCTGTCCGCCCAGATTGAGCGCAGTGATCTGCAACTGCAGTCCCGGCTTCCCGGCCAAATCGCCGGGCTTCCTGACGCCGGTAACCTGCCCCGTCAATACTGCGCCGCGCGGAATCGCAAGCGCATTGCCCTGATACACGTCATTCGCAACCGTAGCCTGGAACATCGTACCCACCTGCGTCTTGCGCGAATCGAGCGGCTCGCTGGTCCGGACATTGAGTAGCGTACCCGCCGGAATGGTAACTGGGCCGCTTGGCTGCTGGTACGCAGGCTGCGCCGGATAGTTCGGCTGCTGCGGAGAATTCGGAACCTGCGGCTGCGCCGGAGAAGGATAATTCTGTTGGTTCGAAGGATAGCCCTGCTGGTTGTCTTCCTGGTCAGGAGTGGAAACGCCCTGATCATAAGGAGGCGGCGGCGGGGGCGCCTGATCATCCGCCTGCTGCCCGGCACCCTGCGCCGGTTGCGCTGGAGTGCTGTTGACCGTGAGATTGTTTTCTACCGAACGAACGCCGCTCACGCCTGCCGCAATCTGCTGGGCAAGTTGCTTGGAAGCGTTGTCCCGCACCGTGCCGGAAAGTGTAACATCGCCCTGAATCGTAGCCGCTGTAATCTGCTGCCCTTGGAGTTGCGCCGACTGTGCAAGCGCCGTGGCCAGATCAGTCTGAATGTCGGCATCCGGACGCGCCGCCTGCGCCTGTTGTGGCGCTGCAAAAGCATTCGATGCAAATAAAGGAGAGCCAGTAACCGCGGCAGATAAGACCGCAGACATCAGAAACCGTTTCGTGCCGGTCAAGGAATTCATCGTTGCAACACCCTCATTGCTTCCGCAACCTGTCTATATAGACGCGCGGGTAAGCTCGCTCGTCGCTTACATAAACACCTGGAGCAGCAAAAAGTTACGGGCTGGCGAAAAGCCAGCCCGTAACGGTAAAAATTTGCCAACACCTGAAATCCACGCCGATCGATACAGGAAAAAGGGCCTTGTCACCCTGAGCGGAGTGAAGGATCTGCTTTTCTTTTCTGATCGCCTCTAGCCCTTCAGCTGCTTATACCGGGTGATCAAAGTATTGGTCGAGCTGTCATGCTTGCCCGTAGCCGCACCCTCAAGCTCCGAAATGATGTTCTTCGCCAGCACCTTGCCCAGTTCAACACCCCACTGGTCAAAGGAGTCGATCTGCCAGATCGCGCCCTGCGTAAACACACTGTGCTCATAAAGCGCCACCAGCTTGCCAAGCACTTCCGGCGTAAGCGTCTCAACCAGGATCGTATTCGATGGCCGATTGCCCTCGAAGACGCGATGCGGAACCAGCCAGTCCGGAGTTCCCTCCGCCTTCACCTGTTCGGCGGTCTTGCCAAAAGCCAGTGCCTCGCCCTGCGCAAAGACGTTGGCCATCAGCAGATCGTGATGGTTGCCCAGCTCATTGAGCGTCTTGCCAAAGCCGATAAAGTCACACGGAATCAGCTTCGTCCCCTGGTGGATCAGCTGATAGAAGGAGTGCTGCCCGTTCGTCCCCGGCTCGCCCCAGAAGATAGGCCCAGTCTCGTAGTTCACATGCTCGCCGCTGAGCGTGACGTGCTTGCCGTTGCTCTCCATCGTGAGCTGCTGCAGATAAGCAGGAA
>JAATFH010000555.1 GCA_015655315.1 Terriglobales bacterium | reverse complement strand
CGCGGGGTCGGGAGGTGGAGCAATCTCAGGATCCCTTCTTTCACGGTGGCGCAACTGCAGTAGAAAGACAGGAGTATAAAGCACGATAAAAGGAAGCAGGATGAGCAACAGTAGAGGAATGGCGACGAGATTGGCGAGATTCTTAACCTCCCAGGAAAATGGAGTCGGTTGTTCTGCGCTAAGCGATAGCTTTCCCGCACGCTGCTCGGAAGCAATAAACGCACGCAATTCATGATGTAACTGCTGAGGTGTTAACTCAGTATGCGAACTGTCTGCATCGATCCATCCGCGAATCGCTGATCGCAGGGCTTCTTCTTCGTGAATCTGTACCATGGTCCTTCCTCGCCAGTTCACATAAGTCGTTGCTGGCTCATGGTGATTCTGTTTCATCCAGACGAATAGATCCGCACCTTGCGAAAAGCCTTCGCAGTGGCTAAAAATTCTTCTCAATCCTGTGTCGGCGCACTTAACAAGCTTGCTGAGAAATATATCCAGTGGACCATCGAAGTCAAAGAAAAATGCCAGATAAGTGGGATACTGCGGCTGCGGCAGATTGTAGACACTTATATCCTGGATGGTTTGATCATCGAGAATAACGAGCCGTGCGAAATGGAGTTCTTCCAGTCGTCCAAAGGGGATTAGATCGTTCTCCGGGTCGACGATACCTGGCAGGCGATTCATGGAAAGAAGAAGTTTTCGCAGGTCGTCTGCGCGCCCCACGGCAATGGGCACCAGTACTGTCAAGTCTGCCTGGGGAGTCATTGTGTTGGGAATTGAATCGCAAAATTGATCAGCTTGCTTTTGTTCCAGTAGACAATGCCTAAATAAAGTCCAGGACCGATTAGACGAATCTCATCGCGAATCCAGTGCGCCAGTATAGACGTTTCGGAATAATCCAATACGATGCATTCTTTGCCGTCGAACCAACTTTCTCCCTTGTAGACTTTAGCGATAATTGCATCGAGTCCAAACTGCAGGATGCGATTGCGCAGGGTGCCATTTGCGGCATCGAATGTTTTCCCTTGCCATGCAAAGTGATTGATGAAAGACGCAATCTCTTCTGAATACGTAGTGCCCGGGGCGATAATCGCGGTTCCATTTGCCTCGCCATTGGGAATATTGCCAGGCTCACTGGCTGTGAACAAGGCGTCAAGGTCTTTCTGAGACATAGTTAGCAGCTGAGAAACGGTATATGTCATATAAGTGTGAGCTCCTCGGAGGAACCGGAGACCGCCAGGCATCCGGCAAATTGCTAGTATTCTTCGAGAGATAGTGTGTCCAGACTTTCGTGCGTTGCAGTCCGGATGCGTGAATTGCAATCCAATATCGTTTGGGAAGTACAGGTTGTCAATCAAAAGATTTCATATTGACCCCAGCGTCTTCAAGAATCGCATCCGCAGCCTTCTCTCCGATCATATAAACCGCGCAGGCGATAAAAAATCCCGGAATTCGCGGAAAAATCGAAGCGTCTACGACACGCAAACCTGTCGTGCCATGCACCCGGAATCGGCTGTCAAGCACGCCAGCCTCCTCCCGTCGACCTATGGCGCAGGTGCAGGAGGCATGATGTCCCCACGCATTGCCCCGTACGTATTGGCGTAACTCTTCATCGGACTGAAGGGAATTGCCTGGAAGAGACTCTTCAGCGATAACATTGTTTCGCCGCAACTTATCTGTCAGTTCACGCACGAAGCGAATGCCATCGACTACTGAATCAAGGTCCTCGCCCCCGTCCGGCGTACCTTCCTGAAAATAACGAAAATTGATCGCAGGCCTATCTAGAGGATCCGAAGACCGCAGTGTTACCTCACCTGCTCTGTTATTTGTGTGCGCTTTAAGGACTGCCCAGGTTAGATAGTTGCGGTTAGTCGCGAATACCTCGGCATAACCGGGATAGTATCCCTCAAACCGGCCAAGCACGGCCAGACAGAATATGTCGGGGAGGGCACGCTCGGGCGCCGACCGTTTGAAAAGCGAAAGCACAGTGCCGTTTGTTGTGTAAGCACCCTTTCGGCTTTGCTCCCAGCACTCATATTGAGGATCGCCTTTGTCGAATTTCGCGTCTTTAAAAACTCCCCATTCATCAAAGTTCATACGGTTCACGACGCCAATCTCATAGCGATCCTGTAGATTCTTGCCGACTCCCGCCAGATCAACTCGGACCGCAATTCCATGACGCTGCAATTCTTCTGCAGGGCCTATTCCGGATAGCATGAGTAGCTGTGGTGTATTGAATGCCCCGCCTGACAAGATAACTTCACGCGAGGCATTGGCGCGACGGAGGACGCCAGGCGTCGTATTTGGATTGGCGTGGGCTTTATAGAGCCGCGCACCTTTGAGATATTCCACACCGATCGCGCGCTGATTGCTATCGAAGAGCACCCGCGTAGCCAGGGCATCAAGTTCTATGTGCAGTCGCTCCGGATATTTTTTGGCTACTGCCCGCACGCGCTCGCGCGAACCCATTCTTGCATGGTTTTTCGTCGTCAATGGCATGTAGCGCAGGCCCACACTATTTACTTTCACTGTGCGCCAATCGTTTGGATCGAGCATGCCTTGCAGGGACCAGCGCGCCTGGTCTAACTCATAACCAATCTCCTTGATTGCTTCCTTGATCGAGTCGAACAGGACTTTGCGCAGGCTTCGTTCAAGCAGCGCAGATAAAGAAACGGCACATTCGGTGTGCAACCAGCCTTTCCAGCCGTGCCGGGTGGGATTCAATCCAAGCTTCGCTAGCAAACGATACGGCCAGCGGTGATGGCAGTTTTCCAGGCGCTCGAAATACCGGCGCATATTCTTTGCATTCCATGATGAATCACCGGTGAGCGCGGCAATACCATCCCAGTCAGCATCGTGGGGGTACACGAAGATCATCGCGTTGTGGGCTGTACAGCCGCCGAGAGTTCCGGCTCGCGGGTATAAGACACCGTCGACACGCTGGCCATCATAGAAGTCGCGATATTTGGGATCGAGTTGTTGCGCCTGCGCGTCGTCATAGTGGCGGACGAAAAAATCCCAGCGCATCGTCTTGTTTTCTGAGGCGAATGCATGGAAACACGGCACTTCGTAGTCTTCGGGTAGGCGATTGGATTCCGGCGAGGGAACATCGCCATCTTGAGGCTGTTTACAATCTGACCCGGCTTCAAGCAGAAGAACCGTATGTCCTGCTTCCGCCAGACGGGCCGCCACAGTACCACCGCCCGCACCCGAGCCGACGACTATGTAATCCCATGCATCGCGTGTTGGATTCTCGATGTTCATGCCCGTTAAATTTCCTGGTTCTTCAGCATATGTCATAAGACCAGAATTTAGCGAAGTTGTCCGCACAAGCCAAAAGAAGATGTTCAACCCGGATCATCTTAGCGGTAGAATTGCGCACTATTGATTACTTCCTACGTCCGATGAAATGAGAAACGATGTCTCTCGGTCAGCGCCTTAACGATGCGATTCTCGGTCTTGTCACACTGGAGCACCGCATCGATCCGTATTTCCGTGATACTTTCAATGCTCTCTTTCAGCGCTCCCTCGTCAATATTGTGCAGTTCTTCCTGCGTCTGCTTCACAAAAATCCTGAAACGAAACTATGTCAGGAAATCATAGAGGCAGACGAGGAGAAGATCGCAATATCAATTACAGAGCAGATGAAGGAGTTTACTCAGCGCGAATACAGAGGGCGTGTGGCCGAACGGGCAGGGAACACTAAAACATACGGCGTTGTTCGCGCGGAGTTTCACGTATCGCCAGACATTCCCGCGTCCTTTAAGAAAGGGATATTTGCCGAAGCAAAAAGCTATCCAGCATGGATACGATTTTCCGGGCCCGGCCCACTTTCTCCTCCCGACGTTGCTGATGCCGGCATATTGAGCATCGGAGTGAAAGTCATGGGCGTTGCGGGAGACAAACTGCTGGACGATGAAAAAAGAACACAGGATTTTCTCGGCATCAGCTCGCCGACCTTTACCACGCCAAACACTAGAGAGAACCTGAAGCTGCAGAAACAGATCTATGCAAGAACTCCAGTATTTTATTTCCTCAAACCGTTTGACTCTCATCTCCTCGATATGGCGATGCAGGGCCTGTATGCCCGGATGAATCGAAGTCCGCTGGAGGTTCAATATTGGAGCTGTGTTCCCTATTTGTGCGGCGATGGGACGGCGGTGAAGTACTCTGTGCGTCCGACGTCAAATCACAAAACGAAAATTCCCTGGAATCCTCCGGCCGATTGGCTCCGTCAATCCCTGGCGATGAGGTTGGCAGCGGAGAGCGTGGAACTTGATTTGCTGATACAGGCACAGACGGATCCGCGCCGCATGCCCATCGAAGATGCGTCGATTGAATGGCCGGAGCGGCTGTCACCCTTTGTTCCGGTAGCGAAAATTAGTATTCCGCGACAGCGATTCGATTCACCTGAGCAGACTGCTTTTGCCAATGTGCTTTCCTACAATCCGTGGCATACAACTGCCACTCATCGCCCCTTAGGGAATCAAAACCGTACCCGGCGGGTTATTTATACGCAACTCTCTGGATTGAGGCAGGCAATGAATCGCGTCCGGCACATCGAACCAGATGGCTCCGAAGTATTTCCGCAGTAATTTCTGCTGCGGCCCATGGATTCGCTGTGGTACTATCCACGGCCATAAAGCTACTTATGAAACTATTGACGGTTCCAAAGCACCATTGACCATGTCTGTGCTTTAAAACAGGAGTCCTGAAGCAAGAAATGACTATGACTCGGTACTACTCTTCTCGCGCGTGTATGGCTGGTGTCTTCGTTTTTCTTGCCTTGGTCACTGGCTGCAAACACACTCCCAAACCAGGGGAAGTGCGGGATGAAGCTCGCCGTGCAGGTCGATCGGCCTCATCCTTTCCCGCTGCTGATGAAGATTACTTCCACGATATGGACGGTGGCCTTGCCTTGACTTCGGATGAAGTCAAGGGACGCAATATGTGGCTGGTATGGACAGGGGGGAACGATCGCTTCTGGGATTCGATGGCGACCGCCAGCGTCGGTACGCTTGACCTGCTTAAGACGATATCTTCTTATCCGGGTTACAAATATAGCCGCGATACTCGCTGGAATTATCTCGGACTGGTAAACGAACCATGTTTTGAAAAGGCGACCGGACCTGATTCGCAACATTTCGGATTGTGGCTCGATCGACGCGGCGCCGGTTGCCCCTCCGACCCATTCGAGAATGAACAGAAGTACCCGGGCGTGACGATCGGAGCGCGTGGCAGTACAGTTCCGGTAGGTTCCTATTATGGCTATCCCACCGGGATTGTCGGTCTCCGTCTTTTTCCGAACCCGGACTTCGACGCAGCTGCCGCCAAACGCTGGGATCCCAAACGTTATTACGAAGACCCGAGTTACTACAACGACAAAAAACTTATCAGGCCATATCGCGTGGGTATGTCCTGCGCTTTTTGTCATGTTGGACCGAATCCGATCAAGCCTCCAGCTGATCCCGAGAATCCGAAATGGGAGAACCTAAGCTCAAATGTCGGGGCGCAATATTTCTGGGTTGACCGTATCTTTGCGTGGAATCCGGATGCGAGTAACTTCCCCTATCAGCTCTTTCACACCTCGCGTCCCGGCACTCTGGATACGTCGCTGATCTCGTCGGATAACATCAACAATCCACGTTCGATGAATGCAGTGTATGGTCTCCGTGCGCGTCTGAATGTGGCGAGGCGATGGGGCAAAGAGATGCTTGCAGGCGGAGAGCTCAATAACAAACAGTTCAATGAGTTTATCCATGAGGGCGATTTAACGAAGTTCTTCCAGCCTCCGAATACCGTCTGGACAGCACGCATTCTCAAAGACGGATCTGATTCTGTAGGCGCTCTGGGCGCTCTGAACCGTGTCTATCTGAATATCGGGCTCTTCAGCGAAGAGTGGCTGTTGCACTTTCGCGCGCTCGTCGGTGGCAAGCCGATCACGCCGATTGAGATATCGGTTGCCAACAAGAACTCAGCTTACTGGGAAGCTACGGAACAACAGACCCCGGATATGGCTCTATTCTTCCTGAAAAGCACGGAGCCGCACTTACTGAAAGATGCACCGGGTGGGGATGCTTATCTGGCGAAAGATCAAAGTGTCCTGCAGCACGGAGCTACCGTATTTGCAGAGCGTTGCGCGCGCTGCCACTCCAGTAAAATTCCCAGGCCTGCTCCTGGTATGGACCCCGAGGGTTGCGCAGGCAAAGACTATCTGACGTGCTGGAATAAATATTGGGCATGGACTAAGACAGATGAATTTAAATCTGCCATGCGCAAGATCGTTTTGCAGAAGGATTTCCTTAAGGACAACTATCTTTCAACCGATATGCGTGTTCCCGTAACGCTGCTGCAGACGAATGCATGCAGCCCGCTTGCTACAAACGCTATCGCAGGAAACATCTGGGGTAACTTCTCATCGCATACTTATAAAGAGCTGCCGTCGGTGGGCACCGTTACGGTCTTCGATCCCTACTCCGGGAAACCGGGTACTTATAAAATGCCTGCTGGCGGGCGTGGCTATATACGGCCTGCTTCGTTGATCAGCGTATGGTCGACAGCGCCGTTTCTGCAAAACAACACGATTGGGAATTTCAATCCCAGCCCATCCGTCGCAGCGCGCATGACGTCGTTTCAGGATGGTATTGAGAAGCTTCTCTGGCCCGAAAAACGGGAAAAAGATTCTGTGCTCGGCGACAAAATTCCTGGAGTGATTGATCGGACAACTGCAACAAGTTATCTGCGCATTGCCGGCGGTTTTCTACCAGATTATCTGAAGCCTCTTATCAATCCAGGACAGAGATTCTTTCCCGCGATCTTTGGCGAAGGTGGGGTGCAGCTCGGTCCCATACCGGCTGGAACACCTGTAGATTTATTGGCAAACTTTGACCTGCTTGGTGAACCGGCGAACAGCGATGAAAAGCTGCAACGCGACGAGAAGGTGTTGAAGCTTCTGCTGAAAATGAAGCATGATCTCGACGCTCTGCCGAGGAACGCGACGGATGAGGATGCGCGAAAGGTTTTTGCGAATCTCGTTCAACCGATGCTTGAACTGAATAAGTGCCCTGACTTCGTTGTCAACCGCGGACACTATTTTGGAACCAGTTACTTCGATGAGGAGCCAGGACTCAGCGATCAGGATAAACGAGCTCTGATTGAATTCCTGAAAACCTTCTAGTTCGCAACTTTGTAGCCTGCCGTAATGGCGGGTTACTCAATCAAGAGACTACGCCTCATTGCAAGAGTCGGCGAGGCTGCCGCTTTCCTCGAAGAGCGACGAAGGGGATGCTCTTTCCTCCCGGAAATTGCTTAGTCCAACGCCTACCAGACGGAATCGTTGCGTTGCATCAAGCTCGATGCGCTCACGGAGAGACAGAGCAATCGCCGTCAACTCTTCGCACGATGCGGGCGGGCTGGGAGGGGTATGGCTTCTCGTTAAAATCACGAACTCGCTCGTCTTCAATTTCAGAACGACCGTACGTGCGGCACGTCCATCTTTGCGGGAACCTATCCATACCTTCTCAGACAAACGCCGAATGAGCATCTCGGTTTCAGCGAGGGGCAGGTCGCGTTCCAGGGTATCTTCCGCAGAGATCGATTTTGTCGGGCGGTTTGCAACCACCGGGTTGTGATCGATGCCGCGAGCAAGTTCATACAAACGCACTCCGTACCGTCCGAATTGCGACTGCAGCATCGGCAGTTCGAGCTTTTGCAGATCGCCGACCGTGCGGACTCCGATCTGCTTCAGTCGCTCCTGGGTGACCTTTCCCACGCCGGGGATGCGATCCACTTCGAGCGGTATAAGGAACGTGTTCACGTCTTGAGGCTGAATGACGAACAGGCCATCCGGTTTGCGCCAGTCAGAGGCGATCTTCGCGAGAAACTTATTGGGAGCGACGCCTGCCGATGCGGTGAGACTTAACTCCTCCCGGATTTGTTGGCGGATTGCCTTTGCCACACGAGTTGCTGTCGGCAGGTTAGTTTTGTTCTCGGTGACATCCAGATAGGCTTCGTCGAGAGAAAGCGGTTCGATAAGGTCGGTATGCAGCCGGAAAATTTCGCGTGCGGCGTGGGACGCAGCTTTGTAGCGAGTGAAGTCGGGAGGGACGAAGATGGCGTCTGGGCATAGACGTTCCGCGCTCAATGCGGGCATCGCGGAGCGTACCCCGAATCGTCTCGCTTCATAGGAGGCTGCACAAACCACGGAACGATTGTCGCGCCACGCAACGACAACAGGCTTTCCGCGCAGCTTTAGGTCGTCTCTCTGCTCGACAGATGCGTAAAAGGCGTCCATGTCGACATGGACAATTTTTCGAGGTGCCGCCGTCTCGATCATGAGTTCTCACGCACACTGACCCGTTCAGTATTTCGCCATGTGTTCGCCTATTATAGGGAGCGCGTCAGTCGATGATCAATTCGTTTCTGCGATCCCTGGCAGTTTCAGTCTGCGAAATGAGTTAAGTATGTGCCATCTCCAAAACCACCGGCAGCTTGGCGGCGTCCCATGCGGCCAGTCCGCCTGCTATCTCGATGAGATTCGTGAATCCATGCTGATGCAGAATGCTGGCGGCGATCGAAGAGCGATAACCTCCGGCGCAATGGACGGCAATGCGGCGGTCGCGAGGGATTTCAGCCAGGCGCTCCTGGAGATGGCTGAGCGGAATGTTTACGCTGGCGGCAATATGCCTGTCCGCCCATTCTCGAGGATTTCTGACATCGAGCAGCAGAGGTGGCTCTGTGGTCGCCAGTTCTTCCGCCGCCATTTGCGGGCTGACTCGTTCCGTCGACTGCACCAGATCAGGCCTGTCTGCGAGCGCTTCCATGCCACCCGACAAGTATCCTCTGACATCATCGAAACCGATACGGCCCAGGCGCAGTGCTGCTTCCTGTTCGCGTCCCGGCTCGGCGACGATCATGATTGGCCGGCTGCGATCAAGAACCGTGCCCGCCCAGGTGGCGTACTGCCCGCCGAGTCCAATGTTGATGCTGCCGGCGAGGTGGCCTTTTGCGTATTCGGCAGCTTCACGTACATCGAGTATCTGCGCACCCGCATCTCCCATCGAGAGGAACTCGGGGAGACCGACAGGATGGAGAACCAGTTCGAGATTCTTGTCCAGCGTGGCGCGCTCGCGAGTATTAAGGATTGCGTCGTAGGTAAAGTATGGCGGAGCGTCGGGCTGATCGGCGGTGACGAGGCCGATGAATTCCTCTTTGGACATCGGCTGCAGAGCGTAATTGAAGCGCCGCTGGTCACCGAGCGATGAGACGGTGTCGGAGGAAAGCTGCTTGCCGCAGAGCGATCCGGCGCCATGAGCCGGGTAAACCAGGGTCTCGTCGGGAAGCGTGAGGAGTTTGTTGTGGAGCGAATCGTAAAGGTATCCGCCGAGTTCGTTGGCTGTCCAGCCAAGGGAAGCGCGCAGGTCGGGACGGCCAACGTCGCCGATAAAGAGCGTATCGCCGGTGAGCACTGCGTAGAGTTTTGACGGGTCTTTCTCAAGATCGAAGACCAGAATCGAAATCGATTCGATGGTGTGGCCGGGGGTTTCGAGGACCTGCAGCCGCAGTCCGATGAAGTTCAGCATATCGCCGTCCTTCATTGGTACGAAGGCATATTCCGCTTGGGCGCGGGAGCCGAGATGGATGGTTGCGCCGCAACTGTCGCGCAACTCCAGATGACCGGCAATGAAATCCGCATGAAAATGGGTTAGGAAAACGTGGCGGATTTGAAGGCCCAGTTTTTTGGCATCGGCGAGGTATTGTTGAATGTCGCGCTGCGGGTCGATGATGATTGCTGTCGAACTCGCCTCGTCGCCAAGCAGATAGGAGGCGTGG
>JAATFH010000303.1 GCA_015655315.1 Terriglobales bacterium | reverse complement strand
GTTATGGAGCGCCTTGTATTTCGGCGTCAAATTCTATGGAGCGCAGGCGGAAGAGCGCGCCCGGCTCCTGCATCTTGAGTCGCTCGTGCACGAGGCCGAGCTTAAGGCGCTGCAGTACCAGATTCATCCCCATTTTCTCTTCAATACGCTCAACTCCATTTCGACCCTCGTCTATGAACGGGATACGGCAACGGCCAACCGCATGATTGCGCGGCTTGCCGATTTCCTCCGCGCCACGCTGGATGACAACGGCACCTACGAGAGCCCGCTGCGAGACGAGCTGGACATTACCCGTCTCTACCTGGAGATAGAAAAGACGAGGCTTGGGGAACGCTTGACCGTGATCGAGGAAACGGATGCCAGTCTGCTGGAGTCAGGAGTTCCCCGCCTGCTGCTGCAGCCGCTGGTTGAGAATGCGGTGCGCCACGGTATCGCCAAGAGGCGCAACGGTGGCGAGCTGTTCATGACAGCTTTTCGAGACAGGAACGATCTTGTGATTCAGGTGAGAAATGAACTGGTGCCCTTAAACGGTAAGCCCTGCACCTACGGGATCGGGCTTACCAACATCCGCACGCGGCTGCAGCAGCTTTACGGCGATGCTCACCAGTTCAGCATTGATTTTTCCGCAGGAGATGTTTGCCGGGTAACCATCCGGATTCCTTTGCATACTTATGTGGCGCCGGCGGAAGTTGTTGGCGCAACAATTCAGGAGAGTAGAGCACAATGACCTATCGAGCCATTGTTGTAGACGATGAACCCCTGGCCCGGCGAGGGATTATCTCCCGGCTGCGGCCCTATCCACAATTTGAAGTCATCGGCGAATGTGGAAATGGCGAGGATGCTCTGGCCGCCATTACCGAACAGCGTCCCGACTTGATCTTTCTCGATGTGCAAATGCCGGAGATGGATGGTTTCGAGATGCTTGAAAACCTTCCGGCGGACGAGCGCCCGGCGGTCATCTTTCTTACCGCATTCGACCAGTACGCCCTGCGAGCATTCGACGTCCATGCGGCCGATTACCTGTTGAAGCCCATCGACGATGAACGGTTTACCGAAGCGATGGAGCGCGTGCAGCGCCTGCTCCAGCGGGAGAAAGACAGCACACTGGGCGAACGGCTGGAATCCCTGCTGTCGGATCTGCACGAGAAAAGATCATCGGGGAAGCAGCAGCGTTTTGCCATTCGCAATGGACGGCGCATCTTTTTCATTACCGCAAATGAAGTGGAGTGGATCGAAGCGCAGGGCGATTATGCGGCACTGCACGTGAATGGAAAGACGCATCTGCTGCGCGAGCCTCTGCACATATTGGAGCGGCGCCTGGATACGTCGACTTTTATTCGAATCCACCGCTCGACCATCGTCCGCCTGGATCGAATCGCAGAGATGCAGGCGCTGGCGAATCGTGATTGCCTGCTTCGTCTGAAGGATGGGACAACGCTCAGGGTGAGCCGCAGCTACAACGATCGCCTGCAGGAGGCACTGGGCGGGCCATGATCTTGCCAGGCGCTGATCGATGATCAGAACCATACATCTCCCGGGAGGAACTGCTGCGTCTTATTGAAACTTTGGATACTCGCAATGCGACGAAAGAGCCGTATCTCCCTGATCGCCTGGAAAAATCTTCCTTGCATCTTCTATATTGAGAATTAGCGATCCCATTACAAACGCAACGCATGGACTGACAGAGTGGAAGATTTTTCGAGACTTAAGAGACTGCCCGCCTACGTTTTCAATATCACTTCGGAACTGAAGTCCGCGGCGCGTCAGCGTGGCGAGGATATTATCGACTTCGGCATGGGCAATCCCGATGGTGCGACGCCGCAGCATATCGTCGACAAAATGATTGAGGCTGCGCGCAAGCCGGACACGCACCGCTATTCTCTATCGCGCGGAATTCCACGGCTGAGAAGGGCGATCTGCAACTGGTATCAGCGCCGGTACGATGTCTCGCTCGATCCGGCGACCGAGGCGATTGTCACCATCGGATCGAAAGAGGGAATTGCGCACCTTTGCCTGGCCACGCTGGATCAGGGCGATGTGGTCGTCGTCCCGAACCCCAGCTACCCCATTCACATCTATGGTCCGGTCATCGCAGGCGCGAATATTCACAGCGTCGCCGTCCACGATACCGAGGCATTTCTGGCGGAGATTGAGCGCTCCATCCCGCTCATGTATCCACGCCCGAAGATGCTCATCCTCAACTTTCCTGCGAATCCCACGACGCAGTGCGTGGATTTAACTTTCTTTGAGCGGGTAGTTGCCTTGTGCAAAGAGCACAATATTTACCTTATTCACGATCTGGCGTATGCCGACATCTGCTTTGACGGGTATAAAGCGCCATCGATTTTGCAGGTCCCGGGAGCGAAGGATATCGCTGTCGAGTTTTTCACTCTTTCCAAGAGTTACAACATGCCGGGATGGCGAGTGGGTTTCATGGTAGGCAACAGGGAACTGGTCGCCGCTCTGTCACGCATTAAGAGCTATTTCGATTACGGGACGTTTACGCCTATCCAGGTTGCGTCGATTCTTGCGCTAGAAGGCCCTCAGGACTGTGTGCAGGAAATCTGCGAGAGCTACCGCAGACGCCGGGATGTCCTTGTCGAAGGACTCAACAAACTGGGTTGGAAGGTCGCTTCGCCGAAGGCAACCATGTTCGTGTGGGCACCGATTCCAGAGCCGTATCGGGCTATGGGTTCGCTTGAGTTTTCTACCAAGCTCCTTCATGACGCCAAGGTAGCGGTCAGCCCCGGTATCGGCTTTGGCGAATTTGGCGATGGCCATGTGCGGTTTTCTCTGATTGAAAATGAGGCGCGCACCCGGC
>JAATFH010000206.1 GCA_015655315.1 Terriglobales bacterium | reverse complement strand
CGCGCAGAAATACGTCGACCTGCAGAACAGCCAGTTCATCCGCCTCGGCGTCTTCGGCCGCTGGGAAAAACCGTATTCGACAATGTCAAAAGAGTACGAAGCCAAAACCCTCGAAATCTTCTATCGCTTCTTCGAGCAGGACTTCGTCTACAAGGGCCTCAAGCCGGTTTACTGGTGCATCCACGACCGCACCGCTCTCGCCGACGCCGAGATCGAGTACGAGATGCACACCAGCCCCAGTGTCTACGTAAAATACGCGCTGACCAGCGACCCTGCTGCGCTTGACTCCGCGCTCGCCGGGAAAAAAGTCTCGACCATCATCTGGACGACAACGCCGTGGACGCTTCCTGCATCGTTAGCCGTCGCCTTCCATCCCGAGCTTGAGTACGTAGCAATCGAGCAGGATGGCAACGTCTACATCGTCGCCGACGCGCTGCGTTCTGCCGTCACCGAAACCTGCAAGCTCCAGAACTCGGTCGAAGTCGCACGCTTCAAGGGAGCGAAGCTCGAACGCGCCACCTTCCAGCACCCGTTCCTCGACCGCAGCATCCTTGGCGTGCTTGCCGATTACGTCACCACCGACCAGGGCACCGGAGCCGTCCACACCGCGCCCGCGCACGGAGCCGACGATTTCTACACCGGCGCAAAATATGGCCTCGACCAGACCTGCAACGTCGACAACGCAGGCCGTCTGCGCAACGGACTGCCCGAGTACGAAGGCCTGACCGTCTTCAAGGCCAACGAGCCGATCATTCAGCTTCTCGAAGCGCGCGGCGTCCTCATGGGCCGCAGCGATATCTATCACTCGTACCCGCACTGCTGGCGCTGCCACAACCCCGTCATCTTCCGCGCCACCGAACAGTGGTTCATCGAGATCGACAAGAAGCTCCCCGGCAAAGACGGCGCGGAAACCACATTCCGCCAGCTGGCTCTCGACGAAATCCATAAGAGCATCAAGTGGGACCCGGCATGGGGCGAAGACCGCATCGCCAACATGATCGAAACCCGCCCCGACTGGTGTATCTCGCGCCAGCGCATCTGGGGTGTGCCCATCGCCGTCTTCCTCTGCAACAAATGCCACGCGCCGTTGAAGGACGCGAGCATCAACAAGAGCATCCTCACGCTCCTCGAAAAGGAAGGCATCGACGCCTGGCACACCCGCGAAGCAGAACAGCTTCTGCCCGCAGGAACAAAGTGCGGCAGCTTCAGCTCCGCCGATGATTTCCGCAAAGAGATGGATATCCTTGACGTCTGGTTCGACTCCGGAGCCAGCTGGCATGCCGTCATGGAAGCCGAGCCCGGCATCGAGCCACCCGCAGACCTTTACTTCGAAGGCGGTGACCAGTACCGCGGCTGGTTCCACACCTCTCTGCTCACCTCCGTAGGCGTGGGCACCGGCCATAAGGCCCCTTACACCATGGTTGGCACCGCTGGCTGGACCCTCGATGAACAGGGCCGTGCCATGTCGAAGTCCCTCGGCAACGGCGTCGATCCCGTCGATATCGCCAACCGCCTCGGCGCAGAGATCGTCCGCCTCTGGGTGGCCTCGGTCGATTTCCGAGAAGACGTAGCCGCCAGCGAAAACCTGATGCAGCGCGTCGCTGACAACTACCGCAAACTGCGCAACACCTTCCGCTTCCTGCTCGGAAACCTGCACGGCTTCAATCCCTCCGAGCACGCATTGCCCTACGAAGACCTGCTGCCGCTCGATCAGTACATGCTCGCCCGGACCCGCGAGCTGGTCGAAAAAGTGTCAGGTTCCGATGGCAAAGGCGGCTGGTACGGCAGCTTCGAGTTCCACCGCGTCTACCACGCCGTCAACGAGTTCTGCATCGTCGACCTGAGCGCGCTCTACCTCGACGTGCTCAAGGACCGCATGTACACCTTTGCGCCGACGAGCATCGCCCGCCGCTCCGCGCAGACAGTTATCTACAAAATCGCCGAAGCGCTTGTGCGCCTTGTAGCCCCCATCCTGAGCTTCACCGCCGATGAGGTCTGGAGCTACCTGCCACTCGACGCAACCCGCGCCGAAAGCGTCCACCTCGCGCACTTCCCAAAAGCGGAAGAGATCGCTCCTCTGAACGCTCCTTTGCTGGCCGACTGGAAACAGCTCTTTCTGGTCCGCGACGAAGCGCTGAAAGCGCTCGAAGCCGACCGCAAAGCAGGAAAGATCGGCAAGGCATTAGAGGCGAAGGTGCTGATCTCCGTGCCTCAGAGCGACTATGACCTGCTGAAAAAATATGAGAAAGTGCTCAAGGAGTTTCTCAACGTTTCACAGGTTGCCGTTGAAAAAATTCCCTCCGGCGACGCGCTTCAGGTAACAACCAGTCCGGCAGAAGGCACCAAGTGCGACCGCTGCTGGAACTACTACTCTGACAACGGCCCAGACCGTGTGCAGCCCTTCGGCCCATGGCCCAAAGTCTGCGGACGCTGTGCCGCTGCACTCGAACAGATGGGCTACAAACAAACTGTTGGCGTATAAAAAGCGTTTGTCATCCTGAGGAGCGTAGCGACGAAGGATCTGCTTTTCTCATTTGTTCCGGCAAAATCAGAAAAAGCAGATCCTTCGCTGCGCTCAGGATGACATCATCAGGTAATCAGAGGTAAGACTTGAACAAAGACCGCCGCGGCTGGCTCCTCGTCATCGCCGCACTCATCATCGCCCTCGACCGCTGGACCAAAATCTGGGTCCAGCACCACATCGCCGAAGGCGACGAGATCACCGTCATCCCGCGCTACTTCTCCATCTCGCACGTCCTCAACCCCGGAGCGGCCTTCAGCCTCTTCACCGACTCTCCATCCCCCGCCCGCACCCGCTGGATTCTGACCATATTTTCGATCATCGCCGCCGTCGTAGTCCTTGGCCTGATCCTCAAAATGGGACGCCGCTTTACCGCCACGAGCATCGCGCTCGCCCTCATCCTGGGCGGTGCGCTGGGCAACGTATGGGACCGCATCCGCTACGGCGTCGTCACCGATTTTCTCGAAGTCTTCCTGCGCTGGGGCCACTGGAACTACCACTGGCCCGACTTCAACATCGCCGACTCCGCCATCGTCTGCGGCGGCCTTCTCATCATGCTCGACGCCCTGATGCCGAGAAAATCCCCCTCCTGAGTACGAAACGAGAGGGTGTCATTCTGACCCTGAACGGAGTGAAGGGTCAGAATCCATACGATGCTGCCAGCATCCAGAACTTGTGAAGCTTTCAGCTCCAGATTCAATTCCTGTTTGTGCCTGAAAGATTGCAATTTAGCTGCACTTCCGAAGAATCGCGTGGATTCTTCCTCCCCCTGGTCGTCAGAATGACACTTGCCTCTAGCCGCTGAAACGGCAAAACACAAAATTCCGGAACCACCCCTATCCCGCTCACGTACAATTCACCAACCGCCAAAGAGCGAAACCGCAGGCGGCTTCGTCTAAGCAATCAAAACCCGGAGCAGGAAAGGACCACCAGTGGGCAATCTGTGGCATGACCTCAAGCACTCCCTGCGCAGCCTCTTCAAGAACCCAGGCTTCACCATCGCAGCTGTCGCAGCCCTGGCCCTCGGCATCGGAATCAACACCGCTATCTTCACCGTCGTCAACACCGTCCTGCTCAAGCCGCTCACCTACCCCGACGCCGACCGCATCGTCCAATTCCTGCTCACCTCGCCCGAAGGCAACGGTGCCGCAGCCTCTCCCACAAAGTTCAACAACTGGCGGCAGCAGACCAGCGTCCTTCAGGACGTCACCGCCTACGACTTCGGCGGCCCCGGCTTCAACCTCACCGGCGACCATCCCGAACAGGTGCACGGCATCCATGCCAGCGAAGCCTACTTCCGCCTCTTCGGCGCGCCCATCATGCTGGGCCGCACATTTACCCCGCAAGAGGATTCCCCCAACGGCGGCAAAGTTGTCGTCATCAGCTACGGTCTCTGGCAGCGCAAATTCGGAGGCAACCCCCACATCGTCGGCAGCGCCCTTTCACTTGGCAACGAGCCATACACCATCATCGGCGTCCTCAGCCAGTCCTATGTCTCCGACCCCGAAGCCGACATCTGGCTTCCCTTTCAGATCGACCCCAACAGCACCAACCAGGGCCACTTCTTCCTCGGCGCCGCACGTCTCAAGCCCGGCGTAACATTGGCCCAGGCCAACGCCCAGCTTAAGGTCGCCGCCGACCAGTT
>JAATFH010000211.1 GCA_015655315.1 Terriglobales bacterium | reverse complement strand
CCGCTGGTAATTCTTTACGTACGCGTTGATCTCTTCCTGCGGCGGCAGTTTGAAGAAATGCGTTCCTGTCGAATTGACTGCCCAGAGATACGATTCCTTCGGCGCAAGGGAATAGACCAGGATAGTGCCATGAAGCCTTCCTGCGATTGAGCGCGCATTGAAAGATTTCCTGATGGCGGTCTTGAAGTCCGGCGAGGCGACTCCCAGCCCTTCTTCCAGCGTTCGCGCCCGGCCCAGATCGAGCCACTGTAGCGCTTCGTCCGTCCTTTTGTGATCGACCAGGAAGCGGACGTAGTCGTCATAGAGCTGATCGGCATGCGTGGAAAAGGGTAATTTTGATTCTTCCTTCTTGATCGTTCCTCGCTGCGTCTCGAATGTAGTGATGGACTGTCTGTACCATTTGTCAGCAGATGAGTCGTTGTTTGTTTCCGCATACAGATTCGCCATAGTGCCTTCGACTGGCCAGCGTTGCGATGGCTGAAGTATAGAGTTTGTCTCCAGGCTTGTGAGGATTTTCAGCGCCTCTTCCGGTTTTCCCTGCTTGGCGTAAATCAGGCTTTTCAGGTAGAGAGCATCCATCTCGTCGAGCGTTCTGCCGGACGCTTGAGCGATTGTGAGCGCCACCTGATCATGCCGGCTCGCTTCCTCCAGTCTGCCGACCTGAATATAGAGAGAGGCAAGAGCTACATGCGCCTCAATGACTTCCTGCTGATACTCGATGGACTCGGCGATTTGCAGCGCGCCCTTATAACAGGCTTCCGCTTGTTGATAGTCGCCGAGCCGATATAACGATAAACCCGCATTGTTTAGCCATTCCATTTCATCATTGGGAGAGCCGAGACTCTTGGCTTCTCTTTGTGCTTCGCGAAATTCGTTAAGAGCCTCTTCAAAATTTCCTAACGAATAGTCAGCGAATGCAATATTGCCGCGAGATTTTTCTTCAATGGCCCGTGCCGCGATCGTGTGAGCTGATTCGGCAGCCATTCTCGAAAAATCCACAGCCTCATCGAAGTGCTCACGCTGAAGAGCAACGACGCCGAGATTCAATAATGCCGAGGATTCCTGGTATGTATCTCCGATCTCACGGGCGGAGGTGTGACTTTGACGGAACATCTGGTCTGCGTGGATAAGATCATCACGCTCGAGGTCGACCACGCCCCGAGCGGTAAATACTTTGGCCTGCAGCCTGGAATGAGTGCGGCTGGACAGTTGTTGAGCCTGATCTAATAGCCGTATGGCATCGTCCATCCGGCCCAGCCTGGCTTCGGCGATTCCCCGCACAATGGCCTGCTCGATGGCAACGTCTGAATTCGTGATCGCCGGAGGTAGGTTCGCTGAGAGTAAGGTGAGAACCTGTTCGTTGTGTCCCTGCCGGAGTAGAACATTAGCCCGCAAAATCTGAAATTTCCACCACCATTCGGTGTCGTGGTTGGCGAGTTGCGAACTTCCTTCTAGCGCGGTCTTTTCTGCGGCGACGAGGTCGCCACGCGTAAGCAGCTTTTGTGCTTTCGCATAGACGACCTCGGAATCTTGTGGTTTCTGTTTAAAGCAGCCCGTTCCGGCACTCAAAGCAGTCAGCAGCAAAACCGTTATGGTTCGGTCTTTCCATTGGAGCGCACCGTGGCGGCGGAGATTGCTCCACCGACCGGAGAGCCGAGATGGATACGGATCATGGAGAGGGAATACGTGCCCCCCTGAATGATCACTTCTCCGAAAAAGATTCTTCCAAAATCCCGCACATAAATGGAATGTGCAAAGACCTTTCCGGGGAAGTTGTCCGGGACACCCTTGAATCCGTCGACGATGGAGCATACTAGTCCATCTCTAGTATTGCTTTTCTCGCCGGATTCGAGCCAATGAAAATGATGTTTTATCCACGCGGGGGTTTCTTCAGTGCCGCCGCCGGCCTCTTTGAATTGTTTTTCGACATGTTTATGCAGGCTCTGCTGTTCCGACCATGGCTGTGTAGGAAACCCTGGCGCGCCTTCATAGCCTTCAAAGAGGTTGTAGTTGATGATCGGCTCGATGGGGATGCCGCTGATTCGCAGGTCTACAAACTGCGATCCTGTGATGTTGATGGTGGGGACGTGCCCGTCATGGGGATGCTCGACGGAAATCTGCCCGACGATTCTTTTGGCCGTGACGATCTCTCGAATGTTGAGGTCGTCGATTGCTGCGGTCACGTCAGTGACCCAGGGGCCTTCGTTGTCCTCTTTTTTACCGGAAACAGTGGTACTCGTATTCGAGTAATTCACCGTGTTCCGCCACTTTTTCCCTTTTCTTTCTCTTTCAAGCACGCCGCCCACCAGCGGCAACGAAACTGAGGAATGAGAGGGGACGGATCCAGTAAAAGGGCGGGTAATGTAACCGCCGATGGCGCTTGCATCGGCGTGGTAATAATGCGTCCTCTCAATCGTATTTTCTGCCATGACAACTCCGTTTTTAGTTTTTATTGTGAGTGATTACCGGATCTGTAAAAGGAAGCGATACTTTACCAGATCGACTGGGACAGTGTTTCCATCCGACGAAATTCCCTGCACCAGCAGCGTATTTTCTCCGGATTCGGTGCTATCGGTGGGCACCTGAATGGGAACCGTATCGGCGGCCTGCGAAGACGCGATCTGAAGTTCCCAGACCTTCTTACCAGACGGGGAATACAGGGAGCAGAGATACTTTGAAAAACGATTATCCGCCGGCACGTCGACAGCCAGCAGGAATGCCTCGTGCGCCTTTGCAGTGATGGTCCGGATTTCTTCACCGCGGCTTTGTCCATCCACCAGGGTGACGGAAGGCAGAATCTGCGGCTGCGATGCGACGGCTGCTTCCTGTCGCAGATGGGGAACGGTAACGATGTTCTGGAATCCGATCACGAGCAGCATGGCTGCCATAACCGGCACGGCGAATGCGGGTTGCAGGAGCGACGGGAAGCTGAAAAGCTTCCGCGTGGGTTTCGGTTCCGCCACGGCGGCAAGTGCCGGGCGAGCAAGTTCCTTCCGGGATTGAGTGATGAAGACGGCGGCGGCGCGCAGGTCGAGGGCGCACTCCTCGCATCCAAAGTAATGTTCTTCGAATGCCTCGCGGGTCTCCGGGCTCAACTCCCCGAGTAGATATTTTTCTACTGCAAACTGATCTACAGCTTCAGTGTGGTTCATGGATTTCGAGCCTCAACAGAATAGTGCAGAAAAAAACCAAACGTATCGCCCGAAATTGCCGCCTCCTCCCCCAGAAGGCCCGGATGATGCCATGTGTTTGACATAAAAAGATTTAAACGAGAGTTTTGCGCGATGTAGGAGCACTCTGAGGTACTCTCTGTCCACGCCGAACTCGGCGCAGACCTCATCTTTGTCTCGTTCTTCGAGAAAAATGCCCTTCAGCAACTGACGGTCGCGGTCGCTGAGCTTTTCGAGAATCTGGCGCACCGTCTTCTGGGTATCTTTGGTAACCATGGCATCCAGAACGTCGATGGTTTCCGACTGGATATCCATTTCCGAGGCGTCTTCCATGGCTTCGCTCTTCGAATGCGAGCGATAGTATTCCAGCAGTACATGGTTGCAGATGGAGTTGACCAGAGCGCCCAGCGCCGAGGCGTTGCGGACACCCTCCTTGCCGCGAAGGATGACAAAAATGCGTGCAAACGTTTCCTGCCTGACATCCTCTATCGCATCTCTGGAATTCAACCGGGAACGAAGTTTCAGATGGATCAGCTCACTGAAGTACTGCACAAAGTGCTCTTCAGTGCGGGGATCTCCTTTACGCAGATTTTCGAGGTAACCGTCATCGAATTTTTGGAACTGCAAGCCATCATCCTCAAAATAAAGTGCTTTATCCGGCCGTGACAGCGAAAACACCCAATGGCAAAACTATACATCGGTGAGAGGCGGCAGCAGGAAATTAAGTCGAATTCCGGCGGTTTCAGGGTGATTTGCCGATGATGGGCAGCGAAAATTGCGGTTCCTCGGAGGTATGATCATCTTCGTACAGTCGAAACCAATCATCTTCCGAACGAGGAGATATTTTATGGCGACGCAGGAACTTTCAACGCCATCCATTATCGGCGCGGTGGTGCCACGCGTGGACGGCCGGCTCAAAACCAGCGGCAGCGCCATGTACTCGTCGGACTACCACTTCCCCGGCATGGTCTATCTGGTGCCGGTCTGCAGCGCCATCGCCCGAGGGAAGATCACGAAGCTCGACGCCTCCCAGGCGGAGAAGATGCCGGGTGTGCTTCGCGTCATGTACCACGGCAACGTTCCGCAGATGTACCGTCCGATTCCTCACGATCAGGACGCGGTCGTTGACGAGAGCAGACCGCCGTTCGAAGACGAGGTCATCTATTACAGCGGGCAATATGTAGCCGCCGTAGTTGCAGAAACGATGGAGCAGGCCAAGGCTGCAGCCGATGCCGTGCACGTCGAATATGCGGTCGAGACGCCGAACGTCGGCCTTGACCTGGGCGACGGCTGGAAACATCTGAAAATGGAAAACCATCGCGGCGATGCGGAAAAAGCATTTGCGTCGGCGCCGGTGCAGATCGATGAGACCTACGTCACCCCGACGGAGACGCACAATCCTATCGAACTGCACGCATCTGTCGCCGTGTGGGACGGGAAGAAGTTTACTCTCTACGAAACTACCCAGTCCCTGATCAACCATCAGGCCGTGATGGCGCAGTTCCTCGGCGTTCCCAATGAAAACGTCCAGATCGTGATGAAGTTCCTCGGCTCGGGCTTTGGCGGAAAGCTGTGGCCCTGGACGCACGCTCCGCTGGCCGCCGCAGCCGCCCGCGAACTCAATCGCCCGGTAAAGGCAGTTGTCTCCCGCAGGATGATGTTCACGAATGTCGGCCATCGCCCGCGCACGCAGCAAAGGGTACGGCTGGGCGCGACTCCGGATGGCAGGCTGCTCTCGCTGCATCACGACTACGTCAACCACACCTCGATGATCAGCGACTACGGCGAAGGCTGCGGCGAGGCCACGCCCTACCTCTACAGCTGCGCCAACCTGCTGCTTCGCGGCGCCAAAGTCGAGCGGAACGTCGGACCGCCCACAGCGATGCGCGGTCCGGGCGCTGTGCCCGGCCTCCATGCTCTGGAATCGGCGATGGACGAGCTTGCCATCAAGCTGAAGATGGATCCGGTGGAGCTGCGCCTGCGCAATGAGCCGGAAAAGGACGAGAGCAACGGCAAGCCGTTTTCCTCTCGCCATCTGAAGGAGTGCATTGCGACAGGGGTAGAGAAATTCGGGTGGTCCAGGCGCAATCCGGCAGTCGGTTCGATGCGCCAGGGAGATCTGATTTTAGGCTGGGGAATGGCCTGTGCTTCCTGGGGAGCTTTCCGCATGCCATGCGAGGTGACTGTAGCGCTGAATGACGACGGCACCGTGCGCGTCAGTTGCGCGACGCAGGACATTGGCACGGGTACCTACACCATCTTCGCCCAGATCGTCAGCGACAAGTCCGGCATACCCGTCGACAGGATTCAGGTCGTCCTGGGCGACAGCGCCCTGCCCGCGGGGCCGCTCTCCGGCGGCTCGGGCGTTACCAGTTCGGTAGTGCCTGCCATTGCCAGCGCGGTCTATGCGGCAATTCGATCGATGACCATGATTGCCACCTCCACCCCTTCATCGCCATTGCTGAATAAGAAATCGGAGGAAATAGCTTTCACCGCTGGCCGGGTGCACGTTAAAGGCGAATCGCCGGAGCAGGGAATTGCTTTCGAGGAAATTCTGAAGCGAGCCAATATCCGTAGCGCCAGGGGTGAGGGGAAATCAGTCAGCACGGACGACGATTCGACGGCAAAAAAGTACTCGCAGCACTCTTACGGCGCACAGTTCGTCGAAGTGACCTGGGACCCCGGAATAGCGCGTCTGCGCGTGAGCCGGGTGGTTTCGGTGATCGATGTCGGCCGCATCATCAACCTCAAGGCGGCGCGGAATCAGGTCGAGGGATCGATCGTGATGGGTGTGGGCATGGGCCTCTTTGAAGAAACGCACTATGACCAGTTAAGCGGCGGCCCTATCAATAACAATTTCGCAGATTACGTTGTATCTACCTGTGCCGACGCGCCCGAGATCGATGTTACTTTCCTTAACTATCCCGACCTTACTCTGAATGAGTACGGAGCCCGGGGCGTGGGCGAGATCGGACTCGCCGGAATCGCGCCTGCTATTACGGCTGCGGTCTACCATGCAACAGGAATTCGCGTGCGCGAACTTCCGGTGAAGGTTGAGACACTATTGAGTGCCTGAGAAGGGTACTTTTCCTTCAGCTAACCGCGGGATTCTTCACAAAGTCGCGACTGCTCAATAGTTTGGTGGCATCGATACCATCCCGCTATTGACGATAGAATGCCCCCCTGCCGAACGGCGAAAATTCTTCTTGACAGTCCATTCAGGAAATCCCTATAGTTTGCGCTGATTTGGAAACGATACCACGTCAAGATGGTATCGTTTCCAGATTCAAGAGAGCCAAGAGCCCGGGACGAGATCAAAAATGCAGTCCGGGTATGAGTTCTGCAAGTGCACGGATTTTTCAGGAGGAGTGTGATGCGACGATTTACAGAATGGGGCGGGCGTCTATCTGCGACCCGGGCCCTTTTTGCCGTTTTTGCCCTGTCTTTCGCGATTTTGTCCTCAGGACATCTTTACGCGCAGGCCAACGCTGGTATTACCGGCACAGTGACCGATTCGTCGGGTGCCGTGATCGATGGCGCGAATGTCACGATTACAAACCAGGGCACAGGGGTGCTGAGTCACGCGACCAGCAGCAGTGCCGGAACATATTCGGTTACGGGTCTTGTACCGGGTATCTATTCCATCACCGTTGAGGCAACCGGATTCAAGAAGGGCGTGCAGAACTCGGTCAACGTCGAGGTCAGCACCACATCCACCATCAATATCGTTCTCTCTACAGGGTCGACTGCGGAAACAGTGGAAGTGACCGCCAGCGCCATTGCGTTGAACACGACGCAGCCGCAATTGGGTTCGACTGTCGAGCCAATCGTGGTCAAGGCTCTGCCGAGCGAGGTTTCCGGTCGTGGACGCCAGATCGATGCGCTGCAGTTCCTGGCTCCCGGTGTTACCGGTAGCGCCTTTTCGCATCGCATCAGCGGCGGCGTCGATTTCGAGCAGGAAATTGTCTACAACGGTGTTCCCGCTCCACAGCCGGAAACGGAAGGTTACACGACGAATTTCAACCCTCCATATGAGATGGTTCAGGAATTTCGCGTAGAGCGTACGACATTCGCCGCGCAGTTCGGACTTGGACAAGGTGCTCTGACTTACCAGATGGCTTCGGGCACCAACAAGTATCACGGCGATTTGTTCGAAATCAACCGTAACAGCTTCTTTGATTCAAAGGGATTCTTCAACACGACAGTGCCTACGGACCATGAAAATAACTATGGGTTCACCGTCGGCGGCCCAATATCGATACCTAAACTCTACGACGGCCGTAACCGTACCTTTGGTCACTACAGCCAGGAGTGGTACCAACAAAATAACGAAAATACCAACTCCTCTACTGTCCCGACGGCGCTCGAAAAGACAGGTGATTTCACCGATTTCGTCGACTCCAACGGGAACATCATCCCCATTTACGATCCCACGACCGGAAAGCAATTCGAGTACGAGGGTCGCCTCAATGTCATTGACCCGGCACGTATCAGCAAAAACTCGGCCTCACTACTG
>JAATFH010000146.1 GCA_015655315.1 Terriglobales bacterium | reverse complement strand
TGTCGCCCTGCTTCCGTGCCTCCGTTCGCTCCTCGCTCTACCGTATTCTCGTCTCTTTGACAGGAATCGGCGTTACGATTCTAAGTACGGTTGAAGTGGATGAGTCTTGTACCGAATTTCCATTCAGTACCTACGCAATTTCTTTTCTCACCGATGACATCATCCGGCTGCGGTATGTATCGATCGATGGCCAGCTTCGTAAGATCATGGTGGTTATCAAGATGCGGGGTGGAAATCATGCCAAGGATATTCGCGAATACGATATCACTTCCAAGGGAGTGGTTATCCTCGGCAAGCGTCTCACAAGCTACCAGGGTCTTATCAGCGGAATTCCCGTGCGATCGGATCGATCCGGAACGAAGGAAGAGCCCTTCCGGGAGCCGATAACCGAGGGTGAAGAATAGCTAGACCCTGCTGCCGGCGCTTTCACGAGCCGTATACCTTCGAAGAAGTTGTGGTTCATGCCTGGCAGTTGCAACTGATACGCGGAGATAAGCAGTCGATAGAGGGAACTTCGTCGCCTATTCAGGTAGCTCAGATCGCAATTTTTTTCTGTTCTCTTCGCTCCCATTTCGTCGTCTCTTTTTCTTTTCATCATCCTTGACCAACTGACCGTTTGTGGTAGAGCCATATCGCCGTCGTTGGCTTTATCGACAACGTGATGGCGAGGCGCCCTCTCGATTTTGTTGAATATCACGATGGTAGCGACATATATAGGTCGCTGCTCAACGCTATTCTTCACGACTGAACGGTCTTCCCTGTTTCGGCACTTATCCTGTGACCAGCCACATCTTAAATCGAAACTGCCAATCGATTGATCGCAAATGTGTGCAATATTGCACAGCGTGGAAATCCGCGCGATGGGATACTTCCACTTTCGAGCATGAGGAAAGGCATGCCTAAGGCGAAAGCAAGCTCCTTCATCGCAGACGATAAGGAGTCGATTCGAATGTGACTGTCGCAGATACTCACGCGCACTGGGACAGAAGATGGAGATTTGCAGCAAATGACTGCTCCGCATTGAGTGCGCATGGAATCAGACAACTCGATAGAAATGATGGGAACAAAGCTGCCTGCGCTTTACCCGAGTAATGAGCAGCACTGTCTCTTCAGGCGTGGTCGGGAACGTTAGAGCAAAACAGCACATACAATCCAGAATTTCGCTGCGAACATTTCTTAGAGTGCGCGAATTGTCCAAGGGATATTCCAGCAGAGATTGCAGTCGAGATTCTCCTGAAGCGAAGAATGCAAAGTTTCATCCCGTCAGTTATGTAGTTGCGCAGGCGTTACGTGGTGGCAGACTACAAGGACTCACCGAGAATACCTGACAGGGCGGAACAACTGTACTTTTGCCATTCAGTAAGTGGGCGTCCGGAATTCTTGAATTAAGAGTAGAGCGATTGTTGAATCCAGGGGGTTCTACGAGAGAGAATCTTTCAAAAGCTGAATCGATAGTGTTGTCGACGCGCCTAATACCTGTCAGCTTCGTTCTGATGGTGGTGGTCGTGGTGCACTTGCCGCTTCTGCTTATGAAGTTACCTCTGAAATCCTACGATACGAACTTTCATATTTTCTTTGCATCGCACTATGTCCATAACTGGTTCAGCCCGTGGAATCCGAAGTGGTACGCCGGATTTTCCCAGACTACGTATCCTCCTCTGCCACACCAGTGGGTAGCGTTGATCTCCAATATCCTCGGTTTGGACATGGCACAGAGCACCGGAAACGGGAAAGCAACCCTGTACATCATAGGGTTTGGGCAGGCGCTGAAGCGTGATGTGCAGCTGGGAGAGACGACATACTTTCCTGCTGGATCGATCTACAACGCAGACCACTATCTGACCTTCCTCACGGGAAGTTCCTCCACCGTTAGCGGATCATTTGATGTTGTACCTGCACGCAAGCCGGCGGCACTGAGTTTCCTCGCGAAACCTTCGCTCCTTCAGGTTAGGCTGCATGATGGCATCACCGGTGCCGCGTATGTCTTCGATGCCTACCAGAATCTGATCGTCTCCCCAACGCCCATTTCATTTAATCTGTCGACTCCATCTGGCTCGGTGCAGAAGCGCACTGTCGTCACACTGGATGGCGCTGCCTGGACAGCAATGGACTCCACGGCCCAACAGGGAACCGATAAATTCATCGCTCGGATCGACAAAGGCTCCAGCACACGCGCCGTGTATCAAGTTCCAGGTGATCCGTGCAGGTTGAAGCTGCGTGCCCAGCAATCAGGCACGCAGCTTCAGTTAAAAACTGAACCAGTGCGCGACTGTAGTGGAAAAGCAGTCCCTGATGGAACCATCGTCACGTTCACGCAGACATACAACAGTACACATTCGACAGTAGACGTACCACTTAAGCGCGGAATTGCGGTAGTTGAAATGCCGGTTCACAACGGAGCAACACTTTCCATCGCCAGTGGAGTTGTCTTGGGGAATCAAATTCATTGGGAAAAGTAACCATGTTCAAGTTCTTCCTGATTCTTTGTTCAGTCTTTACTGCTATCTCCGGCTTAGGGGCAGCGCAAACCACAGTACGCGTTGAGCCGGCAAATCTACAAGGCCCACAACCACTGCAAGAGCAAACCGGGACGGCAGCGATTCGTGACTATCTGCAATCCTGGAAGAGTTTACGAGCCGCGGTTGAACAAAATCGTGCAGATTTGCTAGATCCGGATTTCGTCGGGACCGCCAGGGACCAGCTTGCCCGCACAATCCAGGAGCAGGCCGCGCTCGGAATTCATACTCGTTATCAGGATCGCGCCCACGATCTTCACATAGTTTTCTACTCGCCGGAGGGACTCTCCATAGAGTTGATCGACAAGGTCGAATACGATGTGCAAGTCCTCGATCATGACAAGGTCGAGACGGCGCAGCGAGTAAGCGCCCGTTATCTTGTTATCTTGCCCCCCGCTGAAGTGCGCTGGAGAGTACGGGTATTTCAGGTAGAGCTCGAGTAACTTTACATATCGCGAATACAGGCATTTAAATCGCAAATGATTCGATGAGCAGGATGGTCGCACAAGGATTTCAGGAGGGTGGAAAATGATCTCAGTCGTCGTACCCATCTATAACGAAGAGGAACTTGTTGTACGCTTCCACGAAGCTGTTACCAATGCTCTGGAGAATATTGGCAGCGAATGGGAAGTGGTGTACGTGAACGATGGTTCCACCGACTCTTCTCTGGAACTGCTGAAACAAATGCAGAGTCTGGACTCACATGTGGTGATAGTAGAGCTCTCCCGCAATTGGGGACACATGGGAGCGATCTCGGCTGGGCTTGCTACTGCGAGCGGTGACGCGGTGATTCTGATGGACGGCGATTTTCAGGATCCGCCAGAAGTTCTGCCGCAACTCATCGAAGCGTGGCGGGGTGGGGGTGAGATTGTCGTCGCAGTAAGAACGAGTCGGCAGGAGCAAAGCAAGGTCTTGCGAACGTTATTTCCACTCTTCTATCGTGTATTGGCGACTATCGCTGACTACCCAATACCTCTTGATGCTGGAATATTCAGTCTCCTGGATCGAAGAGCTGTTGATACGATCAACGCCATGGGGGAGAAGAACCGCTACCTGCCAGGGCTGCGGGCATGGGTTGGATATCGAAACAGTGTCGTCTACTATGAGCGGCAGGATCGACTGGCCGGTGATCGCAAGCTTTCATTCCTAAGCCGGATCAAGTACGCGATGGATGCGGTTACGAGCTTCAGCTACAAGCCATTGCGATTTACGTTCGCGCTGGGTTCCTTCTCAGGTTGCATGGCTTTCGTTCTCGTGATCTCCATGCTGCTTTCGAAGAGCAGCATGACAACTGTGGGACTCGGGATAGCGGCGACAGTGTTCTTTGTCGGGGGTCTGATGCTTGTATCGATGGGTGTACTGGGCGAATATCTTGGACGCGTGTATGACGAAGTGCGTAGCCGCCCTCTTTCGATCATCAACAACGTGCACCGCTCCTCTGCAATGCTTATTACCCAGGCAGGCAACGACATGGGCCAGGAAGAACCGGAAAAAATATTCCGTACCGAGGCAGCATAGAGATGACAATTTCCTCCATGTCTTTCCCTATTATGTCTTTCACGTTTTAGATCGAGAGCAAGTGGGTCTACTTACTCTTATCCGGCACGGCCTTTGCTGCTAATCAGGCCATCGGCTATTCCGTCATGTACGGCCATCACTCCTAGGCCGTGACTACTGTGTTCGCCGGTATAGGGGAAGACGATCAGTCCGCCCTCATTTACCTGCCTGACCCATGCGTACGGTACCCTAGCGACGGCGGCTGTGGCAATGATCCGATCGTATGGCGCACGCTCTGGCG
>JAATFH010000031.1 GCA_015655315.1 Terriglobales bacterium | reverse complement strand
GCCGATCAGCGCGATCGTGCTAACGATCGGTGGGATGGGAATGGTCTTCTTCTGCTCATGGCTTATCTGGACAGGCCAAGACCGACAGCCGCATGATGTTGCTCGTCAGGGTATGGATGCACTGCTGGCAGGAGAAGGCCATGTCTATGCCGCGTCGTTCAAAACGAAGTTAGAAGATGCGCTGGCGAACGGTGTCCCTGGGAGTGTAAAAGGTACGATGCATGAGAAGATGGCAAAACCAAACTCCGGAAAGTAGAAACACACAGTCATAAGAAGTCCATCAAAAGCGGGTTACTGACCCGTTTTGGCAACCAGACTACAGACCATGTTGATGCTCTTGAGCAAACCCAATTGCGTTGTTTGTACTGATGACATGCTGTTTGCCCATGCCTAATTCAATCGACCTTGTACGCAACTCCGTTAATTGCGTCCCCGTCGACCACGAGCAGGATCTTGCGGCCATTGCTCACCACGACGAAGTGGTAGCTAAGAGGCGGAGCGTCGGGGGCAACCTCGATGGAAGCGGATCCGGTGCAATCAGGATTGATCTTGTAGGTCCCGCTGCTTGGCCTCCACTCTTCCAGAGGAGGCATGCCATTGACCACGACATAGTCGACCCCGGACAGCTTGCCGTTGCCCGAAAAATGCGTCATGGTCAAAGTGCGGAGGGAGAAATTTGGGCCAAAGAGAGTCCCTTCGATCTGGAACCCGTAATCCCCCTGAAGCGTTCGGTTCGAGCACCCCTTGTGTGCTTCGGAGGTGTGCGCCCCGAAATCTGGAGAGAAGTGCGACTGCGCGCGTGCAGTGCGGCCAGATAGCAGGCCAAAGCCTCCTATGAATATCAGTCCAAGCGTGATCGATTTACAAACCTTCGAATTGCCTTCCATATACCCTCCTAGGTCCATTCACGGTTCAGGGGAACATCGGATCTGGGGTCGCTATCCGCCGTTCCTCGCTGTTATGCGCAGATATTCGCGTCGAATGACGGAAATGATCAATGGACGTTGGGTAAATTGAAGGTTAACTGAAGATGAGCCACTTAACTATCGTTTGATGTGTAGGTTAACGCGGCAGGTAAACTTCTGTCCGAAGTCAATGGGGAATTCAGTTATACTCAGTGGCCGAATGACGAGGCGTTCATTTGACAACAAACGGCTCATCAAACGGCTCTGGGACGAGAGCAAGGTTTGACCGCTTCAACGTCGATCTGAACACCGGCAGGCTACAGCGGTCTGGTCTCAACGTACCTATCCAGGGACAGCCCTTCCAGGTACTCCGCCTTCTCTTGCTGGCAAACGGCGAGGTTGTAAGCCGCGAGCAACTGCGTTTCTCGCTCTGGCCTGAAGATACATTCGTCGACTTTGAGCACGGCCTGAACACAGCGGTGAGGAAACTGCGGCAGGCCCTCGAAGACTCAGTTGAGAGTCCAAAATTCGTCGAGACATTGCCCCGGATCGGGTATCGCTTTATCGCCGAAGTAGAGTGGGCATCCCCAAATGGTTCCAGCTTCACGCAGACGGCGAGCACCGTCGTATCTCCAGTCTCAACGCCGGATTCAAAACTCGAGCCGCCCGTGGGTCAATGGAAACACGGCGCGATAGCGGCACATGTCGCCGCAATCGTTTTGGTTGCCGCCACCGTCCTGTTCTACAAGAACAGTCGCCTTGCCCAAACTCGTGTAGGAAGACTCTTGCATACCATCGGGCGCCCCGCGCATCCTGCCATGAGCGAGCGGCAGTTGACGGCGAATCCGGACGACACACCCGTGACGAGCGCTATCATTTCGCCGGATGGCAAATACCTGGCCTATACCGATTCCACCGGTTTCTACTTGAGGCAGGTAGACAATGGCGAGACGCATCCCGTGCCACTGCCGAAGGGCTTCGAAGCAATTGCCGAAAGCTGGTTTCCGGACGGAACCCACTTGGTCGTCTCGCGCGTGAAAACTCCTCAAGGATCTCCCAGTCTCTGGGAGATTCCTGTTATGGGGGGCACCGCACGCAAACTTGGCGAGGAAGGCTTTTCCGCCTCTGTGTCGCCGGATGGCTCGACGATTCTCTTCCTGAAGCAGATGCCCAGCGGGCAGGAAGTGTGGACAATGCAAGCAGACGGAAGCCATCCCAGACGGCTCGTCAGCGGTCCGGAATATGCCTTTGGCCAGCTTGCTTGGAGATCCGATGGAAGAAGCTTCGCATATTCGAAGACAAAGACTCGGTACTACACCAGTCGCAGCGGACCAGATACCCAGATCGAGATTTTCGACCTCAACAATAATCAAGCATCAGTTGTCCGATATCTGGGAGAGCGGGGGTTGCCTCGCGGCGGGGCTGCTCTCGGCTGGACACCCGACGGTCGACTGATCTTTCCTGTTCGCGAACCTCGTCCGAATCAGCAGGACACAAACTTGTGGTGGATGCAGTTCAATCTTGCAACATCACAGCCTGAGGGTACTGCCAATCGAATCACGAGCGGCCGGGGGATCGCAGTCCAACTCAGCCTTAGCAAAGACGGAAAGCGCATCGCCATCAGAAAGCACTCGCCACAGCCGGACATCTACATTGCCGACCTCGAAGGCAACGGGAAAAGCGTGAACGCAAACCGCCGGCTCACCCTCGATGAGCGGCTTGACTACGTTACCGCATGGACAGCCGATAGCAAGGCGGTCATTTTCTATTCCAACCGCAACGGTCCCTTTCACATCTTCAGGCAGAACATTGACGCGACTCAGCCTGAACTGCTCGTCGGCGGAGACGATGATCTCTATATGCCTCGATTGACCCCTGATGCCCTGAGCATCGTCTATGTGATACGAGCCAGACCGGGTGGCCCTTCTAATAATGCCCGGATAATGCAGGTTCCGCTCGCGGGTGGGCCTTCTCAGTTTGTGCTCGAAGACTCCGGCATCTGGGACATTGAATGCGCGCGGCATCCATCAAACCTCTGCATCTATAGCAGGATTGAAGCGGGGCACCAGACCTTCTTCCTCTTCGATCCGGTGAAGGGCAAAGGCGCGGAGTTGAGGGCAGCCGAGATTGGCGGCGACAACTTCGACTGGTGTCTCTCACCTGACGGAAAGTACATTGCCTGGGCGAAAAACCGTACGACGATGGAAGATTTCGGCATTCGTATCCTCTCCCTGGCCAGCGGATCGACCCGCGACATCGCTGTCCCGGGTTGGGCCGAGATCTATGGGCTCGACTGGGCCGGAGACAGCAAGAGCCTGTGGGCCGCCGCTCACAACTCGCGAGGCCCACAGGCTTTATTGAATGTAGGCCTCGATGGCAAAGTGATGACCGCACAGTCCTATGAGAATGGAAATCTTGAATGGTCCATCCCCTCGCCCGACGGGCGCCACCTGGCTATCGACCGCGACAACAATAGCTCCAACGTGCTTCTGCTGGAAGACTTCTGACGCCCAGGTGTCAAGCAAACGCTCGCTTCCACGTATGCGCCTGGGCCGTGCTCTCCAGAGGCAGCAAACACAAGTAAAACACAAAGTGCAAAAATAGCGTGATCACGCTTGCTGGCGCGGTTAACGCGGAGCCCGGTGGTTGCAGGATCAATTCCGTAAAGCGCGTTTGTCGATACCACAGACAATTTGTCTATTTCTTCCGATCATCTACAGACAGAACTCAATGGCCGAGAAGGCGTATGATTGTGGCGATGGTATCTTGGTCCAGAGTCTTCCGCGTTGTCGCGTTCCTGCTTGTCCTCTATGTAGGCGTGCAGGTCGTGACGTGTGATGCTCCGGGCTCGGATTGTTCAGCCTTCGCAACGCAAGACAAGCAATCCACACCGACGGATGCTGGAGACAACTGCATTTGCTGCTGCGCTCACCCAGCACCAGCGGCAATGATGGCGCTCGTCGCCTTGGAACGTATTAGCGTTCCTGCATACGTGTCTGAGACAGCAGCAAAGCCCAGTACCAGACCCTCTGAGATCGAACACCCTCCCCGGCTCTCCTAGTCGCCGCTTCGCCGTTCTGAGCTAACGACATAAGGAGAATCCATGTTTAAAGGACGATTTCTCGTCCTTTGCGTACTCCTGTCTGCGTCGACACTTCTGTCGGCGCAGCAGACCTCGCCTTCAACGGTAGAGGACCTTGTACGTACAGGACTTGAGCGCAACAAAGACCTTGCCGCGATGCGCGAAGGGATAGCCGAAGCACGCGGCCTGAAGCGACAGGCTGGCGTGCGGCCTGCTTCGACGCTTACCCTCAAAGGTGCAACCGGACGACCGCTCAATACGATCGGCGAAGACACCTACGGCGCCGATTTCACGCAGGAACTGGAGACTTTCGGGAAACGCGGGAAGCGTGTCGCTGTCGCAAGCTTCGAGGTAGACAAGGCCGAGTCCGAGCTCAAGGAGAAATCTGCCGGACTGGCCTACGAGATCAGGACGGCGGCAGCAGACCGCCAGGCCGAAGCCGACAAGCTCGCTATGCTTCGCCAACTCATTGATGCGAACCGTGACGCGTTTCGCTTGACTGAAGCCCGTGTACGAGAAGGTGATGCGTCAGCGCTGGAGGCGAATCTGCTGAAGGTCGAGTTGGCGAAGGCTTCGGTACAAGCCAACAGCGCTCAAGGACGACTCGCGAGTGTGGAGGCGAACTTGCGTCGCCTGGCTGGTCTAAATGCAGATGATGTGCTGCCGGAGTTGAAGCAAGAGGTGCCGTCACCGGAGTTGCTGGAAGCGCTTCGAAAGAACGCATTTGAAGGCCGCTCGGATTTGCAGACAGCGCGGCTCAGTGAGGCACAGTTCAGAGTCGCCATCGATCTATCGCGAGCAAACACCCGGCCGAATGTGAGTCTCGGTGCTGGCTACATCCGGCAAACCGCGCAGTTCGACGACCTTTTCGGATACACGCCCACCGGAACACTCGCGCCGATTCGTAACCGCGATGACATCCTCAGCTTCTCTGTCTCCATTCCGCTTAGGAGCAGCCACAGCGGCCGAGGTGATCTTGAGGCAGCCACAGCCAGAAGCAATGCAGCGAGATTGCACCGCGAGTACCTGGAACGCAGTATCCCAAATGAGGTGGAAGCGGCGTTCCGCCGTCTTGAAGCAGCGCAGACTTCGCTCAAGATGCTCGATGCTGATGTTGTGCCGACCTCGGCGAAGAACCTGGAAGTCATCCGCGAAGCTTACAAGCTGGGACAACTTCGGTTGCTGGATGTGATCAATGAACAGCGGCAGGTTGTCGACAATCAACTCGTCTTTATAGACGCACAAGCGGAAGTGCAGCGCTCCTGGGCGGAGCTGCAACGCACGGTCGGAGGAAATCTCCCGTGAAAAAGGTTTGGATCGCTGTGACGTACGCCACTGTTCTGATGGCCGGGTGCAAGAGCAAGATGCCGCCGTCAAGTGAGCAGCAAAACACCGCGCAACAAGAGACACAGCGCAATGAACTGGAGATGCAACTACCCGCGCAGCAGCACATCGGCCTGAAGGCAGAACCTGCGACGACGGAACAGATGAGCGAGTTTTTCCGTGCAACGGGAACTGTGCAGCCGATCGATAGCCGTGTCGGCGAAGTGTCCTCCCTGGCGCGTGGCCGAATCTCTGAAGTGAAGGTTAAGGTGGGCGACCGGGTGAATGCCGGTCAAATTCTTGCAACCTTCGACAATATGGATGCAGCCGACTTGGGTACACAAGAGCAGTCTGCAAGGGCGGAGATGAGCAGACTGCAATCGCAACTTGTACTTGCGGCGCGGCAGACTGAACGTTCTCGCCGTCTCGCCGACATCGGCGCGGTGGCAGAGAAGGATTACGAATTCAACAAGGCGGAAGAGCAAGGCATCCGCGCCAACATTCAGTCGCAGGAAGCCGTGGTGCGTGGACTGCAGGAACGCCTACACCGCTTCGGCGCGACCGGGCCAGCCGGTATGACGGTTCTGAGGGCGCCTTTCTCGGGCGCGATCATCAAGGTGGATGCCTCTACCGGCGACGTGCTCGAACCGGGACGCTCCGCATTTCGCGTTGCAGACCTCTCTCGCATCTGGGTGCAGGCAGAAGTCTACGAAAAGGACCTTGGGCGAATTCGGCTTGGTCAGGATGCGTCCATACGCGTGGAGACCTATCCCGATGTCACATTCCCCGGGCGAGTCACTTTTATCAGCGATGTCCTTGATCCGCAGACGCGCACGGCGCGCGTGCGGTGTGAGGTCACGAATACTGACATGCGCCTGAAAACCGATATGTACGCCAGCATCGAGTTGCCCACAAAATTCAGCAAGACTGCGTTAACCGTTTCAAGCAGTGCTCTGCAAGAAGTCGAGGGCAAGAACGTAGTGTTCGTGCAGATAGCGCCCACAAAGTTTGCCATTCGACAGGTCGAGAAAGGTGTCACCGTCAAAGACCGGATTGAGATCGTGAGCGGTCTCAAAGCCGGGGAGCAGGTCGTCACCCAAGGTGCGTTTCACCTGAAGTCCATCGCAGCGGGTGGCGAACTGGGGGATGATTAGATGGAAAAGCTCATATCGATCGCTCTCCGCTATCGCGTCCTCGTTCTGCTGGGAACGCTCTTCGTCATCGGCATTGGCATCGTCTCACTGCGTGAGCTGCCCATCGATGTCGAACCGGACATCACTCCGAATCAAGTGCTCATCTTGACGCGCGCACCCAGTCTTTCTCCGCTGGAGGTGGAAAAGCTCATATCGTTTCCTGTCGAGGTGGCGATGAGCGGCCTGCCCGGTCTGAAACGCGTGCAGTCCACTTCGAAGTACGGGCTCTCCTACGTTGCGGTGTACTTCGATGACAATGCCGATCCGTACTTCTGCCGACAGCTCGTGAACGAACGCCTTACCCTGGCAAAGGAACTCATCCCTGAGAACATCGGCGTTCCCGAAGTCGGCCCGATCTCGACAGGGTTGGGTGAAATCTATCAGTTCAAGGTCAGTGGCGGGGGCCGATCGCCGATGGAGCTGCGCTCAATACTCGACTGGCAGATTGCTCCGAAGCTTCGTCTTGTGCCCGGCATCGTGGAGGTCAATAGCCACGGCGGCGAGCTGAAGACCTACGAAGTGGAAGTC
>JAATFH010000155.1 GCA_015655315.1 Terriglobales bacterium | reverse complement strand
GGAAGTGCCATTATTCAGACGGTTGCAAGCGTATTGGCCACGGGTGTTCAGTCACGGATTCGAGATATTGATGAGAATGACTCCGACAGAATTCATATCGAGATGATCTTGCAGGCCGCAGCGGAGAACGACTCCCTGGCTTTTCGCGTGTTGAATGATGCTGCTGCTCATCTCGGAGTGGCACTTGCGGATGTGATAAATCTTCTAAATCCAGCAGTCATCTTTTTCAGCGGTCCACTATTTCAGCCAGGGCAGACCCTGATGTTGGAATCTATCAAACGTGTGATTCGGCAGCGAGCGTTGGAAAAGGCGGCAAACGAAGTAAAGCTGTTGGTTTCTGATCTCGGCCCCGAAGCGTCAGCATTAGGAGCGGCCCGATTTACCGCTTCTAAACTCATTGCCAACGTGCCTATGGGGACATAGCGGGTCGCTCCAATCTAGTGAAGATCAGCGGACGATCAATGCAAGTCCTCCTCTTGTATTTTTGACAATCTGATTCACATATCCCATCAAAGCGGACCATCCAGCTTACACTTCTGACATTCACCCCTTCTCACGCTGCTGCTGATTCCCACCATGAATTAAGGTGGAATGGGTTCCGATCCGATGATTGCATCGCATCGATGGGGAAGAACTTCCGCAATAAGTTCACATGCAGGTATGCGAAAGCTGTGATCATTGGGCCTGATCGTGCGCTGTAGGCCCGTCGGCATACTGTCCAAAATGCAGGTACAAAACGAGTTGTTCGTGGCTATCGAAAGCCAATCCTTGGCCGGTCAGTCTCCACTGAACAACCTTTATCAGGCGGATATCGATACTCAATTAATTCAATTAAGAATTATATTGCCATCGAAAAGGTAATATAAAGCCAAATTATTATATTTTTGTGATTATTTGGTTGACATTCAGAAATCACCACGGCTAATGTTTCGTACACAAGACATTGATGGTGATGGGCAGGATCCCCAGACATCGGATGGATTTCATCTTTTGGGAAGTTCAAATATCCCCAAGCCGGAGGCACGTATGCGGATCAGGAGTTTGGATATATGGAGGAATTTCCTCTGTATGGTGTTTTGTTTGTCGATGGCGTTCTTGCCTGAAAACCTCGCCGCTCAGGTTGTTACCGGAGCTATCATCGGCCAGGTTCGTGACACATCGGGAGCTATGATCCCGGGTGCAACCATTACAGTTTCTAACCAGGAGACAGGATTCGCTGAGACCGGGATATCGGACTCTAGGGGACTATATAATTTTCGCGCGCTCCCGGTGGGAGACTATTGGATACAGGTCAATGCGCAGGGATTTGGAAGTCTTAGGCAAGGACCGCTGGCATTGAGCAGTACCCAGCAGGCAGAAGTAAACCTGACTTTATCGCCAGGAAGTGTCCAGCAAACTGTGGAGGTAAACTCTGCGGCGGAGTTTCTGCAAACCCAGGAAGGTGCAGTTAAGTCCCAGGTGACCCAGACACAGGTTGAAAACCTACCACTCAATGGCAGGAACCCAACGGCGTTGGTACTTTTGGGCCCTTCAACCTCGATTGCGCTTCAAGCCTCCGGCGGAAGCTCTCTAGGATTCACAATTAACGGGCAGAACCAAAATGGTTCCAGCCTCCGGCTGGATGGGATTGACACCAGCATCGGGACTGATCCGGGAATGTACTTTGGTTCGCTCAACTTCAATTTGAATGGGACGAGCATAGATGCTATTCAGGAGTTCGACATTCAGACGTCGAATTATTCTGCTGATTCGAAAGGTTCCAGCGGCTATGTGAACGTGGTAACGAAGAGTGGTACCAATCAATGGCACCTGGATGTTTATGATTATTTTCGTAATGGCGCAATGGACGCCCTGAACTATTTCTCAACGAGTAAAGGCAGCAGCAGAGGTCTCAAGCAAAACGATTTTGGTGGCACGCTCCTCGGTCCCATCTTTAAGAACAAGATGTTTTATATGGTGAGCTATGAAGGGCAGAGGATACTTCTTCCCTATCCCGGGTACGCGAATGTCCTTACCGCAGCGTTCCGGGCAACCGTAGATCCACGGCTTCAGCCGTTTCTGGATGCAACTCCGCTACCAACGTCCGCTGTAGCAGGCAATACGGACATCGGAATTTATCAAAATACAGTGCAGCAAAATACACGGCAGGACTTAGGAACAGCTCGCATCGACTACATATTTTCACCCAAAGACCGAGTATTCACTCGCTACGTCATAAATGACGGAGTGGTATCAGGCGCTGCGCCCGGTCAGGGTGCCTCCAACAATGGGAATACCATTTTCCCTGGCTATAACTTTGAAGAACCTATAAGACATCAAACGGCAATTGTGGACTGGACACACGTCTTCTCGACGTCTTTGTTGAATGATGCGAAGGTGGGACTGAATCGCTATTGGGAGCACCGGCTGAGAGGGGATAGTGACATCTTCAATCTCCCCGTAATCTCTGTTCCGGGGGTATCGCTGAATGGTGGTGGTAATCAGAAAAACTGGGGTGTAACTGAAGGAGAGTTAGACGACAAAGCGACATGGGTTCGGGGTAAGAGCACCTTGTCGTTTGGCATGAGTTATCAATACTGGGTATCTGGCTTAAATCAATTCAGCGTCGCAACTATTAGTTATCCTACGCTCGCCGCTTTCGCCGCTGATCAGGCTTCTGCGCTATCGAATGGTTTGGGACTCGCTGGATCCGAACCCGGTGAACACATTCGTGACGGGCAGTGGGCCGCGTATGTCCAGGAAGATTTTCGTTGGACGCCGAACCTCACGATCAATCTAGGATTACGTTACGATACTTTTGGAGTGATGGCTGACTCCGAACATCATGCGATCAATGTTCAGGATGGTCCATTCAGCCCCTTCCGCGGACCAAATCAGCCTCTCTATGACAGAAATAACGACTTTAGTCCTCGTGTTGGCTTTGCATGGAAGGTGTTGCCGGATTTTGTTCTGCGCGGAGGCTTCGGGCTCTTCTATGGAGCGCGTGCGAGCGGACAAGCCGGCGACATTCTTGTCTATAACCAGGTTGGATCGTATTCCATCACAAATGCTGATCTGCCGGGCCTGACTTATCCCTTCCCGCCAGAAGTTTACCAATTTGCGGCACAAAGCCCAGGACGTGGTGTAATGAATCCCTTTGCTAAAGATCTTTATACGGAGCAGTGGAATCTCACTGTTCAGCAGCAATTAGGGCAGAGCACAACCCTTGAGATTGGTTATGTAGGCAACCATCAGGTGCATATGCAGGGAGCCTATCAGCCAAATGTCTACAGCCCACTTTTGGGAAGCCGCCCAAATCCTAATTTTGGAAGCGTGAAGTGGATCGATGATGCAGATACAGGATGGTATAACTCTTTGCAGCTTACCTTTCGTCACAGATTATCCCACAATATTGCCTGGGATACTTTCTATTCATGGTCGCATGCCACAGGACTCGAAACCAATTCACAGGAAGTGACGGCTGCAGTGGGATATGCGGGAGGAGAAATACAGACTTTTGCTAACAAGAACTTTAATCGCTATGCCATGCCATTCGACACGCGACATCAGTTCACAAATGACCTCACTTATTTCCTGCCACGATTTGCTGGATCAAATGCTTTTATGCAGAATGCACTCGGTGGATGGAGTACCTCGGGAATCTTGAAAGCATCTACCGGACTGCCTTTCAACCTGACTACGGGAGGCGATTCAGGGGATGGAACTTTCACCCAATGGCCTGACCTTATTCCTGGCGTATCTGCTTATCTTGACCACTCCCCCGCTAGAGGCTTTCTCAATCCCGCGGCGTTTGCAGTGCCCAGTGAAGTCGATCGAAATACGGGATTAGTGTTAGGGCACATCCTGAGCAACTCGATTCACATGCCCGCTGTTTTGACACTGGATTGGGATTTAGCGAAGCGGCTCTATACTCGAGACAGGTTTGGAGTTGATTTTCGCGGTGAGTTCTTCAACATACTGAATCATCCTGTATTTGCTCTCCCAATCACGAATCTCTCTGCGGCCAATTTCGGTCAGAGCCAGAGTGCAAGCGATCCAAGAGAGATACAGCTCATGCTAAAGCTGAGCTTCTGAAACTGAAGCATCTTGAGTGTCACCCGGGCGCTTACTTGTTATAAGTAGGCGCCTTCATTTCATTTGTAGTTAAGTGTCTTAGAGTGAGCTTGGCAAAAGAGACTTGAGGAGCAAGTCCATTGTTGGCGAAGTGCTCCTTATCCCCATTAGAGATCGATTCCGTAAAGTCGCGCGCGCTGCAAGTAAAAGCGAATCTGGACACCATTAAACGATGGCCAGCGACCGCCTGTCCATTCCAACGGAGCTGCCTTGTGATTGCCACGGATAGCTTTACAGTCTGCGCGGGTAAAACCTGCGACGGGTTTACCATCCTTTACGATCTCCGCAGTCAGAGTCCCTTCTTTTACGGTCACGGCGTTCACCGTAACACCCTTGCTCTCCACTATTTTTGTCATCAATGTTCCCTCGGGCGCACCGCCTGTGGCCGTGACTGCCGCCCATAGCCTTCCTGCTTCCCAGGATGCGCGGCACATGGAACCGAAGAACCACAAGACGCCTCGAACAGGACTGAATACATCCTTGCCGAGTGTGAGCGGCTCCCAATAATGCGGCCATCGCGGGAAGTTCGCTTTCTGCATCAGTTCGACAGGCTCAGTACTCTGGTAGTCGTTGTGCAGCCCTTCACATGCGGAGTAGTAGAGATAAATGCGATCGTTCTCCTGGATCAAGGTATTCATTGGCCAAATCATTCCTCCGCCCAGATCTCCTAGTGGACGCAATGGCAGGCAAGCGCGCCGATCAGGACGCCACCAGGATTTTCCATCTCTGGAGCTGGCGAACTGGACATCGATGGTTTGATTGAGTGTGTGGTAAACAGTGATCAGAGCTACGTTCCCGCCACGTTGTGGCATGGGAGTGAGTTCCATGAATTGCGTGTCCTGGGAATCGAGCCAATCCGGAGTCATGACCGGTTCGTACGCTGACCATGCACTGCCGTCCGGACTGGTGCGTCGAACGAGAATGCGGCACACGCCAGCCGCGATGTCGTAAGGAATGATCGCTCCCGGCAGCGCTGGAATTACAGTCTTGTGATACGCAACATAAGAGCTATCGGCAAGCTGAGATATCCATCCACTATCCGATGTATCAAGCTTTACGACTTCCCAAGGAATCCATTTTTTACCGTCAGCTGAGTGATAACGAAAGTATCCCGGCTTGAACTGCCCCTTCCCGAGACCGTGGCCATCCTGATTTTCGGCGAGAGGAAAGCCCTCGACAACAGTATAGGGATGCTCCCATCCCGGCAGCCTGATAATGAACATTTCATAGCGATATTCAGGCGGCGCATTCGGATGGATGATAACGGAAGCATGCTGGGATGAGCCTCCGGACTGAATGTCGAGCAGAATGTTTGTTTTTGAATGTCCAGGATAAGAACAGATACTGAGCCGGGGCCGTATCCAATGAACCCCGTCTTCCGATTCGGCGTAGCACAATCGGCGTTCGGCTGAGGACTGAAGCGTAGTTTGCTGAGCGGAAATATACCAGGCTTTCCAAAGTCCATCAACTGGATCTTTCAACACGGTTCCGTGGCTGAAAACGGCTGCACTCTCCCATGGAAATTCCGGTTCCATCAAGGGGTTGGCGCTCTCCTCCTGAGCCTCTTCAATGCGCCATGCAACATTGTGTTTCTCCACAAAATCCTCAGCCATGAGAAAGGAGAATTGCTGTTCTTCGGATACCTGAAAGGGCAGAGAAGACATAGTTGGCTCGTTTTTGCGCGGCTTTCTCGTTTTTGTAAGGCCCAATATCGTCTCCCTTTAAGTTCAAATATGAATATTATAGGCTGATATTCAGCACTTTTATGAACTAATATTTTTATTATGAATCAAATCGTTGACATGAACAGCTTGCTCCCTCTATAAAGTGTTATCAGCTGAAGGAGAGAAGGAATTGAGAGCTGCCGAAGTTGTCATGCAGGAGGCTTACGAACAAGGGCTAAGACACTTTTTTGGTATTCCCGGCGGCGGCACACCTTTGGATTTGATGGAGGCGGGCCGCCGGATTGGGGTAGATTTTGTAGCTGTTGCGCATGAATCCTCGGCTGGAATTGCAGCTGCCTACTATGGTCTGTTGAAAAAATCGGCCGGGCTGGCGATGAGCATTCGTGGCGTAGGGGCTGCAAATATGGTTGGTGGTGTTGCGAATGCTTACTTTGAACGCATGCCTCTGGTAACGCTTTGCGAGGCTGCGGCGCGGGGGAGCGAAGGCAAGGAAGCTGTTCAGATATGCGATCAGAAAAGCCTCTTCGAAGGCGTTGTCCGCTATCAGGCCACCTTATCTGTTGAGTCTACGAAAGCGATGGTCGAAGAGGCTTTCTTCCATGCTGTCGAGGACCGCCCGGTTCCTTCTATCTTGCATATTCCTGCCGGTATCGGAGAGGTGAACGTTGATGCAGGTTTTCGAAAGCCAACATCAACTATCCTCGAAGTCTCTGACAGCGATTACCAGAAAATAGAAGAGTTCGTCTCACGCAGTAAGCGTCCGGCGATTGTTGTTGGCGCAGATGTAGTGCGTGGCGATGCCATCACTGAAGTCGTTCAGTTCGCAGAACGAATCGGCGCGTGTGCGCTTGTGACTATGGATGCCCGCGGAGTCTTTCCGGAATCGCATCGGCGATGGGCGGGCGTGCTGCTTGGACTATTCAACCCCAACGTGATCGAGAGCCATGTTTTCCAGAATGCAGATGCCGTAATCATGATCGGTGTGGATGCGATGATGACGCATTCAGCATGGCAAGTTCCACTGCCAACCTGTGAGATTACCGCCAGTCCTGCATACACAACAATGTCGTCCCCTGACCTGCGTGTGAACGGAAGCCTAAAGAAAATCTTGAAGCGGCTTGCATCGTCCCCGGTGAAAAAAGGTTTCGATGAATCAGAAATCGAGAACCTTCGCGCAGGCATACTGAAGTACTTCAAGAGACCGGCAAATGTTCGATTCGCAGTCCAGGATGCTATTGAAATCACGAGAGAGTTGTTGCCAGCCGATGGCATCCTTCTCTCCGAAACTGGCGCGTTTGTATGTATGTTGGAGCATCTTTGGCCGGTGAATCAATCCGGCACGTTTCTGGGGACTTCCGGCGGCAGAACGATGGGGCTGATGATTCCGGCCGCCCTCGGTGCGCGGATGGCCAATACCAAGAGGCCAATGGTCGGCTTTGGCGCGGATGGCAGCTTGCTGATGAGGCTTGGAGAGTTGGAGTTGTTTGCCCGAAATAAAGTGGCTGTTCCCCTAGTTATCATTAACGATCAGGCGCTCGGCACCATGAAGGCACGTCAACGTGCGCGCGGTTTCGCTGACTACGGTCTGGATTTTCACACAATCAACTACGCAATGATTGCGCGCGCTTGCGGCCTTCAAGGCGTTATCGTCGAGAGCCCCGAGGAGTACCGCGTCCAACTGGCGGAGGCGATGAAGGCAGACCGTGCCACTTTGATAGATGTACGCATCGATCAGGCAGCCTACCAAGACAGCTTTGGTCCGACGATCGGTGATTTGTCCTCCTGGAAAGAGTAGAGAGTAATACGGCGAAATAACATGGGGTCTATACAGCCATCACGCAAACGGGGTTGCCGAATCTCAGAATTTCTCTATCTGGGCTATGAGGCATTGACGCTGGAGAATGACGAACTCAGCATTACCCTGTTGCCTGGTAAGGGCTCAGATATTATTCGTTTTATCTTCAAGCCATTGGATCTTGATTTTCTTTGGCGCTCTGAGCCCGGCCTGCAACGCCTGGGAGCAGTGAAATCGCCGACGCTTGCAAGCGCATTCCTCGACTACTATCCCGGAGGATGGCAGGAGATTCTGCCTAACTTCGGAGATCCATGTATCTATAAAGGCGCTCATTTGGGACTGCACGATGAAGTGAGCTTGTTGCCATGGAGCTACCAAATTTTGCAGGACAGCAGCAATTGCGCATCCGTCCGTGTGGAGGTTCGATGTGTGCGTACCCCTTTTCGCTTGAGCAAAACATTTACTTTGCATTGCGGGCGCGGTCTGGAAATAAGTGAACATTTATGGAACGAATCCGCTGAAGAAATGGATTGCTCCTGGGGGCATCACCCTGCCTTTGGCGCGCCTTTTCTCAGCGAGAGGTGTCGCGTCTTTGTTCCACAATGCGAAGTAATGACGCAGAAAGAATATGTCTCTCCTAATTCTCGTATTGCGCCAAAACAAGATTGCGAATGGCCCAATGTCAGAGGTAAGGACGGAAACATCCTCGACTTATCTCGTATTCCCGAAATAGGCGCTCATTCCCATGACATGGCATATTTGCACCAGTTCCATGAGGGTTGGTATGTGCTCTTCAATGAAGATCGCAATGTGGGCTTTGCCCTCAGTTGGGATCCGAAGATCTTCAAGTATTTATGGTTCTGGCAAGTATATGGAGGCTGGTCAGGGTATCCCTGGTACGGCATGAGCTATAACGTTGGCCTGGAGCCGTGCACCTCTTCGCCAAATTCATTGGCAGATGCGGTAGAGGCGGGAACACAAATTAAGCTTGGCCCTGGGCAAACTATAGAAACAAGCCTGTGTGCCGAGGTGGTATTGAAGTTGGATGACTTTTTTGAAACGCGCACCATGCCTACTGATAAGCCGTCAAGAATCAAACCTCACTCATAACTACGAATAAAGGAAGCGGTTCGAATCTCTTTATGAAAATCACGGACATTGAAACGATTTATGTCAGAATGCAACAGATAAAGACACAATGCGACAGCGGCCAAGATGCTCTTGTCATTAAGGTTCACACCGATGAAGGCATCACAGGACTTGGAGAAGTTGACTCCTCGCCGATGTCTGCGATGGGTGTTATCAACGGACCGTATTCTCACTCTATTTGCTGCGGGCTTAAAGATCTTCTACTTGGAGAAGATCCTTTTTGCACAGAATATCTGTGGGAAAAGATGTTTCGCCGCAATGTATATGTTGGTCACTCAGGCGTTCTCTTTCACGCTATTAGCGGTATCGACATGGCATTGTGGGACATTAAAGGGAAGAAATTAGGAATGCCAGTCTGGAAGTTACTCGGTGGAGGATTTCATAAAAAGCTGCCTTGCTATGCCAGCGTGCTCTTTGGTGACACACCCGAGAAGACCTACGATGAAGCTGCTCGGCTGCGAGATCTTGGTTTTCGCGCAATGAAGTTTGGTTGGGGGCCGATGGGGAAATGCGCAAAAAATGACGAAGCTCTAGTGGCGCAGGCGAGGAAAGGAGCAGGCGACAAAGTTGACTTGATGGTGGACGCCGGTCTCGTGTGGGATGCAAAGACGGCTATTCAGCGAGCAGAAGCTTTTGCCGCGCATAATATTTTCTGGTTGGAGGAACCTCTCCCTGCGCATGACTATGAAGGCTATCGGCGCTTAAGCAATGCTACGAGTGTCAGGATTGCCGCTGGCGAAGAGGAAGATAGTCTGGAAGGTTATCGTCGTTTGATTACTGAGGGTCAGGTGGACGTGGTACAGGTGGACCTTACCCGATGCGGAGGATTTACTGGGGCTATGAAGGTAGCTTCCCTGGCTGTCGATTTTAATCGCCCTGTCGCGAACCATGGTTTTTCTACCTACATTAATGTTGCTGCAGCGCTGCACTGGCTAAACTCCATACCGAACGCTTTCATCGTGGAATTTGTTGCTCAGAATGGTACGGACTTACGTGACATGCTGACTCGGCAAACCATTCGCGCGCAGGATGGATTTCTCCAGATTCCTCAGGAACCTGGGCTGGGTATCGACCTGAATGAAGAAGTTATTTCCAGGTTACGTGTGAACTGAGAGAAACTGCATGAGCCACACTTATCCTCGACGCCCACTTGAAAAGCTGACATTTGAGTCGGTCGCTCAAGAGTGCTATGAGGTATGCCATGAGGATGTGGCTGGGCACTTTGCCTCTCCGATGTCCAAACATCCGATCATTCACGTAAAGGGGCACCCGGAGACTGTCTGGGTTCGTCCGGATATGGGGGTGGGTTCAGTTGCAACTTCAGTGGCCTTTGGAATTGACTCTCATCCCCGTTTGTTTCCATGGAGAAAAGTACGGCGTTCACTGAAGTCTGGCTATTTACCTATTGTGATTAGCCAACTCCATGATGATCAATTGCTTTATGAGCAAACGGCCTTTACTCAGCTTGTTTCTGGGGATTCAGTACGAACCGGACGCGAGAAGCAAGCGATTTACTTAGAGATGGCTGTTACATACATGGGGCCATCGATTCAAAGATATGAGAATCTCTGGATGTTTGTTCCCGCTGATATTCGGGCCAAAGGCATTCCCCCGTTTCCCTACAATACATATGACTTCTTCGAGATAAATGGCGCTTTACCTCTGCCTTCTGGAAGTCCAGTCTTAGCTGAAGACGATCTTCTTAGACATGGATCTGTTGCGCTCGGCATCCATTTAAGCGATTCGCAGGTTCGTACCACCATGTTTGAGAATGCTCTGCACTTTCAATTCACGCTTGTGCCACATGAGCGGCGCTCCGTCAGATTTGTTTTGTCGAGTAATGCAAAAGGCTTCACTCAGGGAGAGCTTCGCATTCTGCGTGATTTCAGTTTTGAAGATGCGCTGCAGACACGAATTGCCGACCTGGAAAGTTTGCTGCATAAAGGCGCGCAGATATCGGTCCCGGAAATCAGACTGAACGATATTTACAAATCGCAAATTCTTTATACACACGCGCAGTTACTGCAAGGGGCGGATCGTGACTACTGTTTGCCGGTCCAAGGATTTCAGGGAGTGTGGCCTTGGGAAGCCATGAAATTTCTGGCGCCTCTTGACATGATGGGATATCACGAAGATGTAAGAAAGGGTCTCTCTTATTTTTTAAAGATTCAGGATCGCTTTTGCCCCCAAGGAAACTTCAAGAGCAATCATGGCGTCTTTGGGGGCACTATCGCTTTTGAAGAGAGTGGCTGGGAGGAAGATTGCGAGTCCACACTTTTCGGACAACTGGCAAAGCTCAATGCCGGAAGAGAAAAAGAGTTCCCCAATTGGATGAACGGGACCGGTGCGATGCTGCAAGCCTTCGCGAACCACTACTTTCACACACGCGACAAGCGCTGGATGAACGATGTTACGCCAATGTTGATACGAGCCGCCAACTGGATCATAGAGGAAAGGCAAGCGACAAAGCTGACGGGAAATGATGGTAGCAAAGTATTGCACTATGGTTTATTGCCGGTAGGCCGTGCCTACGACACAGCCGAAGAGGCAATCAAGCAAATGGTGAGCAAAGGTACTATCTCTAACGGACAGATGAGCGAAGGCCAATCACCTATGGATACATACTATCCGGCTTGGACGGATAGTTACAGTAGTCGGGGATTGAGCTCTTTCGCGCGAGCTCTGGAGGACATTCAGCATCCTGATGCCGAACGTATCATACTGGAAGCCGATCTATATCGAGAAGACATTTGTGAAGTCATGCGCCGAACTCGCGACTCGAATGCCGGAACATCGCCTTATCCAGAGCGTCTCTACCGCCAACCAGCCTGGGCAGAGTTCGCTACAGGTGCTCTGGCATATGTGGACAGTAGTTTCATCGATTCATTCGATAGTGCGATGCAGCAGTTAGAGATGTACATGTGCGCGAAGTGGAATCGTGGGAAGATAGGCCTGACCGGAGGAATGGATGAAACCGGAGATCCACATGGAACAGACTCCTTCTATGTGAATTTTTCCGAGGACATTTGGCATCGTGCCTGGATCTTGTGTGGGGAAGTTGAGAAAGGGCTTCTGGCTTTTTATTCAATGCTTGCGTATGGCCTCGATCAGGAAGTCTATGGTGCAGTCGAGCGTTTTCATTTAAGTGAACCTCGATATTGTCCCTTTTATATGGACACTTCTGCCAGTTCACGTATCTGCGCAATGATTCTCAATACGCTCGCAATGCAAACCGAAGACGCCCTTTATCTTTTACCAGGCATACCTCGACGTTGGCTGCAGAGTGGAGACACCATCTCCCTCAAGGATTTGCGCACGCCGTTATGTTCCCTGCAGATGAAGGTGCTATCAAGTTTTGACGTACAAAACATCACTGTTGACTTTACGCTGAATCACCTGTTGCAGAAAGAAGCTGCGATCGTGCTGAGGGTTCCACATCCGCAGCGACTGCAACGAAAACAGGTGCAAATCGATGGTGCCGAAGTGTGTTGTGACAACTCACGGGAAACGATTAGGTTCTCAGTTGGAGCGGGACAGCACCTGGTGAATATTTGTTTCTGACAACATAAACAGGAAAGTAATGCAGATTCCGAAAGACTATATCATCGTTAGAATTTGTTGGCTGTCTCTCATGTCCGAAATGGAAGGCACTCTATATGATGCTATTAAAAGATAAAGTTTGTCTCATCACAGGCGGTGGAAGTGGAATCGGCAAAGCAACTGCCGAACGCTTCGTCAGTGAAGGAGCTACAGTCTGCATTGCGGGTATCGATGAACCGTCACTGCAAACGACTGCGAGCGAGTTGGGTGAGAACTGCACATGGCGACGGTGCGATGTAAGAGATAACGAGCAAGTCGCAAAGTTGATCTGCGATATGCCCAAGGTGGATGTTGTCGTTGCATGTGCGGCGATTAGTGTAGTCGTCGATCCATTGAAGGACTCTTTAGATCAGTGGCAGCAATTGATCGATGTGAACATGTGGGGCGTGGTCTTTACCTGTCGTGAAGCAGGACGAAAGATGATTGAGCAGAAGTCGGATGGAAGAATTGTGATTGTTTCTTCGCTGCTGGGCACGATTGCTGAAGCTGGAAGTACTCCTTATGCGATTGCCAAAGGTGCACTCAATCAACTGGCCCGTCAGTTGGCCGTCGAATGGGCAGGCCAACGAATTCTGGTGAATGCCGTAGCTCCAGGCTGCGTACAGACTCCGATGAGTTTTGCCACAGGGACCAATGAATACGAGAGTGAATGGTTTAGACGATTTTTTGTGAATCCTGAGCGGCCTAGAATTCCCCTGGAACGTCCCGGTCGGCCTGAAGAGATAGCAGAAGCCATCCTGTTCCTCGCAAATCCTAGAAATAGTTACTGCACAGGTAGTGTAGTCATGATTGATGGAGGCTTAGGTATCAAATACTAGACCTATGACCGAAGGCATCACAATAAAGATCATCCGCGCAATCCCTATGTATGGCAAAGCTGGCTGGAATATCTTACTCCAGAGCCATATATCGGCGAATTAGTTTTAGCTCCAATCAATGGATTTGAATGAAAGATTGAAGGAATCAGAAAGTTATCTTATGGCATCACAGTTGCAGTTTCATCCCGGTGAGGAAATATGAATGTTCTCTTTGTAGGTGCCCATCCCGACGACATTGAAATCTGGTGCGGTGGTACCGCCGCACTCTACGCAAAACAAGGACACAAAGTATTTTTTTGTATTGCGACCAATGGAAATGTTGGTTCTGCATCATTACCGGCGAATGAAATTGCTGCTATCCGCAAAAAAGAAGCCACAAACGGCGCCGCCGTGATTGGTGCCACCCTCATTTGGCTGGGGTTTGACGATGAATTTCTGTTGGATTCGCGTGAGACCCGGCTGGCCTTCATTGAAGCTTTTCGCCAGGCCAAACCGGATGTTGTCATCTGCCATTGGCGCAGCGACTACAATCCCGACCATTCCATTTCTGGAATGGTTGTCGATGAGTGCATTCACATGGCCGGAATTCCAAATATTAAGACCGAGACTGCGCCTTTTCTGGAGATCCCTCACGTTTATTTTATGGACACTCCAGCTGGAGTCGGATTCGAGCCAGAAATCTATGTGGACATTACCGAAACATTTGCCACCAAGGTCAAGATGGTGGCACAACACGTGAGTCAGAACGGCTGGATGAAGAATATTTTTGGCTATGAATTGGAAGCATTCCTTGAAATCCCTGCTCGCTTTCGTGGACTGCAGGCGGGATGTGAAATGGCCGAAGCTTTTAGACCCAGCTATCGATGGGGTCGCATGTTTAAGGAGCATTATTTGCCTGGCTCTCTTCGCGGACCCCAGAAAATGCCGGACTAAGACGGCAGGGAACCTGGGATGTGTTTCTTGAATATCGGCCGGTTTTCAGTATAGTGGTGCGCACAAATCTCTCCGAGATCGACCTGAAGACGGATAAATAGAGCTATGAAGGAAACATGGCGATGATTGTGGCCCGCAGGATCCAGTTTCTTTAAATCATGCCAAGCAGGAGCTACGGGAATCGTTACTGCTCTCTGCATCACCTTTATCGTGGAGAAGTGTGGCAGCTCGAAGAAATCCTTAAGCGCAAGGCCGAGATTGAAGTAGCCGGCCTTGTGTGGTCGGTGGTCGAAAGCATTCCGGTCCACAACTCCATTAGATTGCGGACTGGAATGCTTTCGCCAATACGTTGATGCTTGGAAAGATTCTATGGTCACGATCGCATAGGCTGGGATCATTTGCTGTCCATGATCGAAAAAGCCGCGGATCGGATACACTTCGCCCGCCTGCGACAGGTTACTCGCGAAGCTGACGGGTCTTTTCACGAAGCCGGACACCTGGATGGCACGTCAGATATGGTTGGAATTATCTACGCCCTATTAAAAGAAGAGAAACACAGGCGCAGGACGGTGCGATCAAGAAATCCCCATGCGTCCTGGTCACGGACACCTTCTCGCAAACGATCAAAGCCTAATAGTAAATCCCGGTTATGCTCTCGTGGGCCATCTGAAAGGCCTCGCCGAATTACGGGGTGTAATGCGTGGCCTGCTGTATGCAATTCCAGAATTAAAGACTTAAGAATCGGCATTCGGGAGAGTTGTGGATAAAGTGTTGAGCTACGAGCGCAACCAACCGCACGGTAGTCGAAACTTCGCCTCATAGTGATTCAAGTTCAGGGTGGAGCGGTAACTCGATCCATCGGGCACTTTGCGCGGCAGAGAGTCGAGCTGCTTCGATTACTTCTACTGCCCGCAATCCCTCGCGCCATGTCAGCGAGGGTTGGACCCCATCGGTAATCCACTGAATAAACTCACGAATCTCCTTCCGAAGTGCTTCATTAGCGCCAATCGGGTCACCACCGGGTTCGGAGAAAATCTCACTATGCTCCTGGGGGTCGATGGATAGCTTCCAATTCACTTCGGCATCGTGGAGCGATGTTCTGAGATCTATGCCGCCATCGCGACATACAACCTTCGCGCCCACAACTTGGCGATATCGCGTCAACGGATAAGAAAGTGAAACTCCGAGAAAGCCCACTGCGCCGGAGCGAAAGCGTAGATTGACATGCAAAGAATCAGGGAAGTCATAGCGCTGATCAATTTGTGGAGGAGCGATGGCGGAGACCGTTTCAACATCCCCGCACAATGCGCGCATCCAATCAATTTCGTGAACTCCGGAGACGGCCAGAGTACCTCCGCTTTCGGATTCCTTCACCCACCACCCGCCAAAATTATCTGGACGAGCGTCGAAATAGCCAACGATCGACATCGCAACAACTGGTCCTAGAGTCTCTCGTAACTGAATGACGCGAGCCCACGGAGCGCGTAATCTACGCTTATGACCGACCATAAGCTTAACGTTTGCGGCGTCACAAGCGCGAACCATTTCCCAGCACTGTTCAAGTGTAGGCGCCATAGTTTTCTCGCAGAAAACATGTTTCCCTAGCTTTGCGGCAACTATTGCGATCGGATAATGACTATTATTGGGACCGGTCAAAGCAACGGCATCAATTTCGGTAACTGATGCCAGTAATGCCTGATAGTTATCAAACTCAATGGCCTCAATGCCCGTAGCTTTCGCGAATCGGAGACGCGATTCTTTGCTTGGATCGCAAATGGCCACTACCTCGGCCTGTTCGGCGATGAACTTTCCAAACACTGTAGAGAAGTTTCCTGTCCCGAATAACGCAAATCGCAATCTGTGGTTCATAATAGCCCTTAAAATGTAGGATTGTTCAGACGCAACCCGCGCACGCCAGGCTCATCGAACCGATGCACTGTTGCCTTATCGAGCGACGAAGCGAGTAAGATTTCTCTGTTCTTGCCCGCGAATGCAAGATGGCAAGGGCCACGAAGCGCTTCTCCTTGCCAGTCATCAGCAAAAACCTCCAAACGACGTGTCGATAAATCGAAGATGCAGATTCTGTCCGGTCGATGACAAGCGATCCACAAACATCCGTTCTCATCAAATGCCACGCCGTCTGGCACATGATGAGGCATGTGTACGACGCATTCGCAGTCTCCTGCACTGCCATCCTTATTGATGGCAACTCTGCCAATACTATGTCCCCAGGTAGAAACGAAGTAGATGAAGTGCTCTTCTGGGTCAATAGCAATGCCATTTGGAGTGTCAATTGGATGTTTGGTCCATTCCAATGCCGGACCACCGCCAGGCGGAATTTTATAAATATGTCCGTCAATCTTTTCTGACCATGATCCCGTATCCGAGACGTACATATTACCTACACGGTCGAAAGCCGGCGTGTTGGCACTCGTGAATCCACGGTTGACAGGGCCGGTTGAATAAATCTCGATCTCTCCGCTAGACGTGATCTTGACAACATTGCTGCCCGGCGCGTCGGGTTGTGCGCAATATAAATTGCCTTTCGCGTCGACCACCTGACCGAGCACCCGTCGCGGTGCTGTCGCAAAGCGGTGAGCAGTGTCCGTTTCAAGGTTCATTCGAAATACACTGTAAGTATTAAAGCCGGTGGTATAAGCCTCGCCCTGGGGTCCGATTGAGATGGACTCATTATGATCCACGCCTTGAATGTGGCGTATTTTTTCCAAGTCGTATGGTTTAATCCTATTTCGATCCATCATTGTGCGATCCTCTTGTGAGCTACACCAACGCCATACCGCCGTCTGCTTCCGGGAAGCCGTATGGAGTGAGAGCGTGATACGGATGTTTCGCGATGTAATCCCAATTCAGTTCCACACCCAATCCTGGACGTTCAGGGAGTTGCGCGTAGCCTCCACGAACCTCTATCCCAGACTGTTGAACATCTTGAAATAACGTGTAGTATCGCCAGTGTTCGAGTGTCAGGAAATTAGGCATTGCGGCGCAGGCGTGGACGTTTGCTGCAAATGCAACCGGTCCGTATGGATTGTGAGGCGCGATTTTTACGTTATAGGTCTCAGCCATCGACGCTATGCGAAGAATCTCAGCAATTCCGCCACAATGAGTGATGTCAACTTGCAGCACGTCTACTGCACCACGCTCAAGCCAGTCACGGACTCCCCAGCGCGTAAGCTGTCGCTCCCCAGAAGCGATACGTACTCCAATTGCAGCGCGACGCACCTCTACAAGGGAATATGGGCTGTCAGAGTTCACCGGCTCTTCGACAAAGAGAAGCTTTAAAGGACGCAGGCCTTCGACAAGGCGCTGCGCGTTGGCTGTACAGAAATTTCCCAGGCAGTCGATCATCAGATCGAATTCGTCTCCGGCAGTCTCGCGAAGTCTTGTGTAGAGGGCGATTGCGGTGTCTACTTGATGATCTTCGTTATAGGCAGCTTCGTAGCGTCCAAGTCCAGTCTTGAATCCAAGGAAACCTTCTGAGATAGCCGCGGTTATTTCTTCAACCTCGTCTGCCAGACCCAGATCGTTGCGAACATATACTTTCACCCGATCTCGAACTGCTCCCCCGAGCAATTTATAAACGGGTTGACCATATGCTTTACCGGTGATATCCCACAAGGCGTGCTCTATTCCGCTGATAGCGCTGGTAGCTACAATCCCATTGCGCCACCAAAATAGGCGCTGCATTTCTTGCCACAGGCGTGTAATCTTGGTTGGGTCTTTTCCCAGTAAATAAGGTGCGAAGTGCCTCTCCACCATAGTAGCGATAGCATATTCGTAGTGTTCGGTTGTAGCTTCGCCAATCCCCGTTATGCCCTCGTCGGTCTCGACCTTGATAAATATCCAGTTCCGACGGGGTGCCCCACCTCCTGGCCGTGGCAGAACCACTCCCATGATGTGCGCAGAAATCTTTGTGATCTTCATTTGTTCTTCTTCCTAATTCTTGATATCAAGGAGCAACCAATATTGAACTGCACAATTGTTGTCTTTCACGGCGGTAACGAAGCAGGGCAATGGCACTAAGCAATCCTGTGAAGACTGGGGCAAAGAGAATTCCTGTCTCAATACCGATATATGTTGCAAGAGTGCCAACCAATAATGGACCAACTGCCGCACCGACATTTCCCAGCCCTGCAAATAGGGAGAAAGCAGTGGAAGCCTCGACGCTGAATTTGCCGCCAAGATATGAATTCAACGATGGCCCGATTGCGGAAACGAACATGCCCGCCAGCGTAAACATAGCTGCGCCGAGCAAGTAGCCTGGTGAAAGAATAGCGGCCAGGAATGCGAGCATCTGCCCTGCGGCGCAAAGACTCATGACAACTAATTCTGGAATTTTCCAGCGTGCTGTAATCCAACTTAATGCAGTCCGCCCACAAAGAATTCCCGCAGCATTCAGGCTGATGAAATATGCAGCTTGCGCAGCATCGATATGCAGCTTGGAAACATATACCTGACCGATAAATGCGATCATCGCTGCCTGGCCTACACCGTGGCAGAATTCGAGAAGAGCCGCGACATAGAAAGCGGAATTGCTAAGCACATTCTTAATTACGGCGGCAATGGGCATCTCGGAGCTGGTCCGTCTTGTTCCACCAAGTAGATTGCCCGTGCGCATGAACAAGGCCCATATGAACAGGAATGCCATGTCCATGGCGGCGATCACATACCCCCAGCGCCAGCTGACGTTCCATTTAGAAGAATGAGCAAACCATAGTCCAAGCAGGGCGGGGCCGATCATTGTGCCACCGGCATCGCTAAGTCCAGTTACAAAAAAGACACTTTGTCGCATTTCGCCAAAGTGGCGGCTGACCAGAGAATTGGAGACGACCACCAACGCAATAATCGAAAAACCGTAAAGTGGCGCGATGATAAGTATGATTCCAAAATGATGTGCCGAACCGATGACCAACAATGCGGAAGCAGCTACTGTAAGCGCAACCAGAGCTGCTCGCTTGAGCCCAAGTATGGCGATCGTTGGTCCAGCGATGAGACTGAAAAAAAGGCTCGCGATGAAAAACAGGGATTGGCTATGCCCCATTTGTTCGAGTGAAGCACCAAATTCGCGGCGGAAAATGGGAAATGTCACCGGCAAAATGTTATAGACAGCGCCGTAACCCACACCCAGCGCGATGACGAACCAAAAGATCGGGTCTTTCCAAATTGGTTTTCTCGAGCCGGGAGTTTCCATGGGTTTCTCCGTTCAGTGAACTAATGGTCTTGGCGGTTATTCATAGCTGCTTTTCAACTGAGTGATGGATTGGTCGAATGCATCCATCACAAACTCGATATCTTGTTTTGTATGTGCCGCCGAAATCGACCATTGCTTCATCGCTAGCGGAAATACATACACGCCTCGCTGGACCAACGCCTGACGTAATCTGGCATCGAAATCGACGCGATGGTGACTCGCAAGGTCGTGCCAGTCTTGTGGATGGTGGTCCATAAAGTAGATGCACAAGGCAGATCCCTGACGACTGACAACATGCGTTATCCCATTGGAGGTGAGTGCATCACTGATTCCGGCTTCTAATGTGGATCCCAACATCTCAAGATGTCGATACACATCGCCTTGATTTTCCAGCAGGCATTCAATGGTTGCGATAGCTGCTGCTAGCGCGACGGGATGTCCATTGTATGTGCCTGCCATGAATGGCCGTTTGGCTGGATCGGCGTGACATAGTTGTTCCATCAAGTCACGTTTACCGCCCAAGGCGGAAATGGGATATCCGTTCGCAATAGCTTTAGCCCACACCACGAGATCTGGCTGTACACAGCTGATTTCGCTGTAGCCAGAAACCGAATAGCGAAAGCCGGTCTTCACTTCGTCAAAGACGAGAACGAAGCCGTACTGATCGGCCAACTGGCGAAGGCCCTGCAGATATCCAGGCTGTGGCTTGATGACGCCAAGATTTTGCAGTATCGGCTCGGTGATGAGAGCTGCGATGGAGTATCGCTCGCAGACATATCTCACGGAATCAAGGTCATTGAAGTTTACGATGTGAATCAATTGTTGATGTGCTTGTGGTACTCCAGTGCCAAGCGGCACACATTTATATTCACCGGGAGAAACTCTTGGGCCAATCTGGCTGAGAGGGGTAAGTACATTACAGGCCACATCATTATGGGAGCCATTGAAACCGCCCTGGATCACAATGATGTGATCGCGACCAGTAATTCCACGAGCCATGCGTAGCGCTGCCATTGTAGCTTCGGTGCCGGTATTTAAGACCTGGACCATTTCACAGGAGGGGATATTCGTACACATCAGTTCTGCAAAGCGACCTTCAAGCGAATTCGTACCGCTGCCACATAAGGAGAACTGACCCACCATGGCCCGGACGACAGCATCATTTATTCTTGGATTGTTGTGACCAAGAATGCACGGACCGAAAGCGCCGTGTAGATCGATGTAGCGAATATTATCTGCATCCCACATATAAGCGCCTTGCGCACGTTCGAAGGCGAGTTCTGGCACGACCTTGCGTGCCATGGATGTCACTCCTCCGGGGATGAACTTGCGGTTGTGTTCGACAATCTTCTGTGATTGGCTGGTAGTTTGTATTAGAGCTGACATAAGAGTTTCCGATCTAATCGTACCTATCTAAATTGCAACTCGACTACTGCTTTGCCGGTAAACGGTTCGATTGTTACTGTTTCTGAGCTGGGGTCGTAGCTACCTCCCGAAACGCGATCAGCTTTTTGCAACGTAGGATGTGGCAGGCGAAGTGCCACACGTTGGGGCATTCGGTCACTGACGCATTGAAAGCTTGCATGGACTCGTCCTTGATCCACCTGCGATTCGACATGTAAGGAAATTGCTCCAAAGTAACTCGCGGCATTCTCAATCTTGATCGTCTTCCCATGCGTCAGATAAGCGCGTGGAACTCCTCGAAGGAGGTTCAGAGTGGTTCCATGTTCTAGGTACAACATCGAGCGCGTGTCCATTAAGAACCATGCTTCTTCGTGTGTTTTGTGAGGACTAGCCTGGAAATAATGTTCCCAGAAGCTGTAGGTTGAACGATCCGCGAGGCTCGCAACAGTGTTGTAATAGGCTTTCAAGAATGCTGTAGTTTCGTTACGCATCAGGTGAAGAATGGGATGACGGCTGTAATAAGGTTGGCTATAGCCGACGTTTCTATTCGTGAGTAGTTCGCTATGGAAACTTAAGAGAAATGACGTGCCTTGCTCGTCAGCGCTCAATACTTCCTGAAAAGCCAGATAAAGTGGTCCAAGCAAAGAATCGCGGGCTCCCATCGCACCATGTGTGTACCAGCCAGTGTTATCCGCGAGCAGTGACAGCGCACCAACCGATTCTGGCCAGGGGGGACAAGTTGGACACCAATTTCCATCGCCCAAAGGAATGACCGGCGAACCGGCGAGAGCGGCCAAGAAGGCTATGCGAATATCGTTTCTAAGAGCTTCCCCTTGTT
>JAATFH010000229.1 GCA_015655315.1 Terriglobales bacterium | reverse complement strand
CGTGCTCAGAAAAATGTACAGCCGCATCGTCAACGAAATCCGCGGCATCAACCGCGTCGTCTACGACATCACCTCAAAGCCACCCGGCACTATCGAGTGGGAGTGAGGACTGCACGTCCGGCGAACCGCGCTTCGCGCATTTTCGGAACATGTCATGTCTAGCAAATAAATGCTGTCATCCTGACCCTGAACGGAGTGAAGGGGAAGGATCTGCTTTTCCTTCACTGATGCTCGCCCTGGGTGCCCCATCCTGTCGCGCTTTTTGCGACAGGGTGGGAGACCACAACTCACTGCACCGCATACAACACCGAAGCAGCGGAACCCGCGTAACCTTCAGTGCAGCAGTACCCAAGCGGGTGCCCATTCTGAGCCGCAGGCGAAGGGTGGGAGAGCACGAAACCTCACTCTATCGAGAACAACGCCGAAGCATGAGGAGCAAGTGACACCTTCAACGCAGCGGCCGCACCCAGGTCCTTCCTCAACCACAAATCCCGTACTTTATAGCCAGCTCCGGACAGCCCAAGCTCTTTCCAGCCATAGGAAACGGCTTGCTCACCATCGCCAGGATTAAAGACAGCAACATAACGCCTTCCCGCTGAACCCTTAGCAATCCACACAACGGTCGAATCCGTCTGAATCACAGGCTTGTTCCCGCTCGAATCCTGATCGGCTGCAATGACCTCAGGATTTGTCAGCAACGACTCAGTAAATGCATCCATCTGCGTCAGGTTTGCGCCGAGAACCAGCGGCGACCGCGCAATGGACCACAGCGTGACAAGCGTGCGCGCCTCGTCTTCCGTCAACCGCGAATGCCGCGGCTCGCCCCATCCGGGCTTCGGCCCCAGATACCCGAGCGGCAGCATATCGGCATCAGGCCAGTGTCCGGCCTCGACATGCGGAGCCCATTGCGCCAGCTTCGCGAACTGCCACATCAAAGACTGCGGAAACGCGCTCGTATCCCCTTCCGGCTTCTTCCAGATATCCCAGAAATCATCCGAAATTCGCCACATCTGCGCATACTTCCGCACATCGTCCGCCTTCTCGATCGAAGTCGGTCCCGGCGACAGGCTCAGCACAATCGGCCGTCCGCTCTTCTTCAACGCCGTGCTCATCATATGAATTTCATCGACGTCATAGGGTTGAGAAATGCAATCGACTTTGACGAAATCCAGGCCCCAGCTGGCATAGAGCCTGGCCAGCGAATCATAGTAGGCCTGTCCGGCTGCATTCTCCTTCAATCCATAGTTATCCGGATTCCACCGGCACAAGTCCGCCGTGTTCGCCGCCTCCGCTGCGTGGAAAGACGACCCTGCGATAGCGAGATTCTTTTCCACGGCCTCTTTTGGAATTCCGCGAATGATGTGAATCCCGAACTTCAGCCCCAGCGAGTGAACATAGTCGCCAATCGGCTTCAAACCAGCATTCCCGAAACTCGAAGGGTAACGATTCGGCGCAGGCAGGTATCTGCCGTTCTTATCCAGCGTATAGCCCTGGTCCGCGCCCTTCGTTCCGGCATTTTCCGGATGCTGAAGATACCAGCCCTCGTCAATCACGACATACTGCCATCCATACTGCTTCAGGTGCTTGTCGAACCACGCAACGTTGGCCTTGAACTGATCCTCCGTAATGGTCAGCCCATAGGAATCCCAGCTGTTCCAGCCCATCGGCGGCGTCGGTGCCAGCAACGGGGCGCTGTTCTGCGCAACAAGCCAGTTTCCCGCAAATATCGTGATCAGCAGCGTACCGCATCGAATCAAACGCGCCATCGACCGGTCCTCCAGGAGAACGTTTTCCGCCAAACCGTCCCAGTGTACTTCACCGCATATGTGTCGATGCCGTCGCAATTCACCCATCGTCTATTCCCGCCAATTTCATGGCTTGATCAACGCCCGACAGCTTTCCTGTATACTCCAATGTTTATGCGGGTTTTCGTCATTCTTCCAGCAGCAGGACTGGGCACGCGCATGGCAGCGGGCCATCACGCCCCCTCCGCCCCCAAGCAGTTCCTCGAACTGGCGGGTGTGCCCATCCTCATTCATAGCCTGCGCGCCTTGGCCCAGGTTCCACAGGTCGCCGCCATGTACGTCGCCGTCCGCGCCAATGAACGCGAGCGCGTCGAGGCCCAGGTCGCAGAATATGGCTTCGCAGACACCGTTCGCATCGTCACAGGCGGCGACACCCGCCAGGAAAGCGTCGCCAATGCACTCAACATACTTGAGTGCGACAACAACGACATCGTGCTCGTCCACGACGCCGTGCGCCCGCTGATTGACCCGGCCACCATTACCCGCACCATTGAAGCCGTGGAGAAACACCACGCCGCCATCGTCGGACTGCCCGCCGTGGATACGATCAAGCAGGTGGAGCGCACCGCCGACGGAGCCATCATCACCGCGACCATCCCCCGCGAATACATCGTGCAGGCGCAGACGCCGCAGGGCTTTCGCTGCGGCCTGCTGAAGCGTGCCTTCGCCGAAGCGACGGCAGACGGCTTTCTCGGAACGGATGAGGCCAGCATCGTGGAACGCGCGGGCGCGCCGGTGGCCGTCGTGCTCGGCTCGCCAACGAATCTCAAGATCACGCAGCCGGGCGACCTGGATCTGGCGGAGTTTTACCTGAAGCAACTGACAGCCTCGCGCCGCTAGCCCGCAACTGCCATTCATGCCGTCCAAGGCTGTACAGTAGGAAGAGACACCCATGAACATGCGAATTGGATTTGGCTGGGATTCACATGCCTTCAAACCAGGAGTACCGCTGATCATCGGCGGGCTCGCCATCGATCACCCGGAAGGATTGGCCGGTCACTCCGATGGAGACGTGCTGCTGCACGCCATCACCGACGCCCTGCTCGGAGCCGTCTCCGCCGGAGATATCGGCAGCTTCTTCCCACCCGGCGACCCGCGCTGGAAAAACGCGGACTCATCGATCTTCCTGAATCTGGCCATCGAAGAAATCCAGAATGCCGGATACCGCATCGTGAACATCGATACGACGCTCATACTCGCCGCGCCGAAGATCGGCCCACTCGCCGGTGACCTGCGCGAGCGCGTAGCGGAATTGCTCGACATCAAGCCGAGTGCCGTGGGCATCAAGGCCAAGACCCCGGAAGGCCTCGGTCTGGATCACGTCGCCCAGGCTCATGCCGTAGTCCTGCTGGAACAGGTCGAAGATCCAAGCGAGCTGAGAAGCATGACTGCTGTGATCGAAAGCCACAAGCAATTGGAAGACGTGGTCAAGGACCTCGTCAGTCAGGTGCACGGCTCCCCAGCACGGAAACGGACCTTCGATACGGAAGACATCACTTAGAGCACAACAAAGTCACGGAGCACGCATGAACCGGACGCTAGCTCTTGCCTCTCTCTTCCTTGCTGCTGCGCCGCTCGTACCGGCGCAGCAAAGCAAGTCCGACTGGCTCACGCCCACGGAAAAAACCAATTACCAGACCACGCCCGACTACGCCGACACCATGGCATATCTGCATCGTGTCGCATCGGCAGAGCCCAACCAGGTAAAGATCGAAAAGTTCGGTGAAACCGGAGAAGGCCGCGAGCTCGATATCGTCATCGCCTCGAAAGACGGCGTCTTCGATCCCGCCGCAATCCACGCCGCGCATCGCCCCATCGTGCTGGTGCAGAACTCCATCCACGCGGGTGAAATGGACGGCAAGGACTCCTGCCTCGCACTGCTGCGCGACATGGTCATCACCAAAACGCAGCAACACCTGCTCGACAACGCGGTCTTCGTTTTCATCCCGATGTATAACGCTGATGGCCACGAGCAGCGTTCGAAATACAACCGCATCAACCAGAACGGTCCCGAAGAAATGGGCTGGCGCGCCAACGGCACCAATCTCAATCTCAATCGCGACTACCTGAAATCCGACGCGCCCGAAACCCGCGCCTTTCTCAAGATGTTCCACGAGTGGCTGCCCGACTTCTTCGTCGATGATCACGTGACCGACGGAGCCGACTATCAATACGACGTGACCTTCACCATCGATGACGGCCCGAACGTCTACGGTCCAACGGCGCGCTGGATCGACGACACCGTAACGCCCTATCTCACCAAATCCGTCGATGACAGCGGCCACGTCGCCTCGCCCACCTACATCACTCTCACCGACGATACCGATCCGGCAAAGGGCCTCGCCTTCAACGACAACCCTCCGCGCTTCTCGACCGGATACATGATCCTTGAAAACCGCCCCGGCATGCTCGTCGAACTGCACATGCTCAAGGACTACAAGACGCGCGTCACCGGCAACTACGAGATCCTGCGCG
>JAATFH010000181.1 GCA_015655315.1 Terriglobales bacterium | reverse complement strand
TTGATTTACGAAGTCTACATCCAATACTCGGTGCAGACAGCGCTGGCGCTGTAGACAGGAGGGATCAGCTATGCCGTTTTATTCCATACGACACCTCACGAAGTTCGTCTACAGCAATTCAGTAAGTGAGAGCGTGAGCGAGGTGCGCATGCATCCACGCAACGATTCGAACCAGCGATGCCTGAACTTTTCTCTCTCCGTAAGCCCCCGCTGCCGTCTGTTCACGTATCGCGATCACCTGGGAAACCACGTGCACCACTTCGACATTCCCGGACAGCACGACCAACTGGTTATGATCAGCGAATCTTTGGTTGAGCATCAGCCTCTCTCCGACATTCCATCGTTTCTCGCGCCCGATGCCTGGAAGGAACTGGATGCACTGGTGTCGGAAGGCGACTACTGGGAGATGCTCCTCCCGAGCGAATATGCAGTTCCCACGCCAAGGTTGCAGGATCTGGCCAGGCAGTTGGACATCGTGCGGCGCGATGATCCGTTGATGATGCTGCACGAATTGAATGGAAAACTTTACGATTACTTCACCTATGTTCCACGCAGCACGCGCGTCGATTCGCCCATCGATGAGGCCCTGACAACGCGCGAAGGTGTCTGCCAGGATTTCGCGCATGTGATGATCGCGCTGGTGCGTGGCCTCGGCATTCCCTGCCGCTATGTCAGCGGGTATCTGCATCACCGCAAGCAGGACCAGGATCGCTCAACGCATGATGCCTCGCATGCCTGGGTCGAAGCATTTCTGCCCCATCTTGGATGGGTGGGTTTCGATCCGACAAATTATCTGATTGCGAGTGACCGGCACATCCGTACGGCTCTGGGCCGGGACTATGCCGATGTGCCGCCAAGCAAAGGCATCTATCGAGGGCGAGCCAACAGCCAGTTGTTCGTCGCTGTACGTGTCGAGGCTTCCAATCAGGCTCCATCGCTTGATCAGGAGATGCCCATTCCCGAAGACTGGACGATGCTGGTCGAGAAGGCTCAGGCACCGCCGCCGCCACCGGCCGAGCCGCTGCTGCTTATTCAGGCGCAACAACAACAATAAAAACGTCTGTCCCGCTATACGGGAACAGCAGCTATCCCGTGCCCTTACACTGGCAATTGGCGTTTAAGTCGCTATACCGGAGATGAGATAGATGCGGGTTCATGCTTGCCTGAGGTGTTTTGCCGGGTGTGTTCTTTCGATTGCGTTTTTTTCGACAGGTTGTGTAAACGCACAGCATCTGCCTTCGCCGCAGGAACAGCATCGTATCGATGAGGCTATAGCGAATCATATTGGCGATATTCCTGATGATGCCGGCCCACTTGCAAAAGACCTTTCTCCGAAGTTAGAGCCAAAGGCTGTCGAAACTGCTATCCGCAAAGTGGCAGATTGGGAGTTGCAGCGCTCGCAGCCCTACTTCGGCAATGATTGGACATGGAGCGTACTTTATACGGGCTTCATGGCTGCGTCGAACGCTACGGGCGACAGTAAATATAGCGACGCAATGCTTGAAGTAGGCAAGAAGTTCCATTGGCAACTACGCTCGCATTTGCCCAATGCCGATGACCAGAGCATCGGCCAGACCTACACGGAACTCTATCTGCAGAAGCATGATCCGGAGATGATCGCCGGAACTCGCACCTAGCTTGACGATCTGATTGCGCATGAGAACGATCCAGCGCCCAGGATTCCATGGTGGTGGTGCGATGCCCTGTTCATGGCGCCTCCGCTGTGGGTGCGAATGAATGCCATCACGCATGACGGTAAGTATCTCGACTATATCGACCGCGAATGGTGGAAGACCTCGAATCTACTCTACGATCCGCAGGAACACCTGTACTTCCGCGACGCAACATATCTGGACAAGAAAGAGCCAAACGGGAAAAAGATGTTCTGGTCGCGCGGCAATGGCTGGGTGCTTGCAGGTTTTGCCCGCTTGTTGCAGTACTATCCAAAGGACGACCCACGCCGCGAGAAGTATGTGCAGCAGTACAAGGAAATGGCGGCTAAACTGATCACTCTACAGGGCAAAGATGGGTTGTGGCGATCCGGTTTGTTAGATCCTGATTACTATGTGGTGCCGGAAAATTCGGGTTCGGCTCTGATCACCTATGGCCTTGCTTACGGTGTGAATGAAGGAATTCTCGATCGCAAGACCTATACGCCCGCGATAGAACACGCCTGGAAAGGACTTTTCTCGCATATCTATGCAGATGGGCGCCTGGGCTTTATACAGCAAATTGGAGGCGCGCCTGCATTCTACAAACCCACTTCAAGTTTTATCTTCGGAGTAGGTGGTTTTCTGCTGGCAGGATCGGAAGTAGATCGAATGGCAAAGGATCACAAGCACAAGTAAATCTTCAGGGCCAGATTAATAAAGATTATCGGGACAAGATGAATATACTTATGCCGCGATCTCGCAAGTCACTGTTTCTTCTGAAGAAAAAAGCCACATAGCCTCACGTCCATAGCTCTTTAGCCTGCGCCAGCCTCGAGACCAGTGATAAATCCCCTTTATCGCCACCAGGGCATTTACCTAATACCTCAAAATTATTGTTGAAATGACTAATTGTTCAAACTAAGTTTGGGCATGGAAGTCGCACGGCAAACGTTCCACCCCGCCCGTTATCCAAAAGAACACGTTTACAAATCTATCGTTCCGTTCCGTCTTTCGTAGAGCTGTAAAGCCACTAAGAAAAAAGACAGTTAGCCATATATTTCCTTTGGAGGTCGTTGCTATGTCGTTCCGAAGTAGCCGTTCTGTATCCCTATTTGTAGCAGTCATAGTTCTATTTGGAGCTTGCCTGCTCACACCGGCCCACATATACGCGCAAACATATCGTGGCAGTATTAATGGAACAGTTACCGATCAGGCCGGCTCGGTTGTGGCTGGTGCGCAGGTAGTCGCTACAGCTGATGCCACGCAGGCAGACCATACGACGATCACCTCAAGCGGCGGCGAATTTTCATTTCAGGATCTACCGCTCGGGACGTATACGGTGACTGCGACGGCGAGTAGTTTTCAGACTGTCAAAATTGGCAAAGTTGAGGTGGCGGCCGGCGCGGTATATACGCTACCGATCAAGCTTTCGGTAGCGTCGCAGGCCACGACAATCGAAGTTTCCGCCGCAGCATTGGCGTTGGACACAACAACGACAACCCAGACAACAGTCCTGAATGAAAAGACAGTCCAGGACTTACCCTTAAACGGACGTGACTTCACACAGATGATCGGGCTGACGCCAGGCTTCGCAGGCTATACCGGGGGCGGCTACGGCTCTTTGAATGGGACACGCGCGAACCAGATGAACTGGCAAATTGACGGCGTAGATAACAACGATCTGTGGCACAATATTCCGGCTGTAAATCAGGGCGGCGTTTCAGGAATCGCCGGTATCGTATTGCCTATCGATGCCGTCGCGGAATTCTCCGCGCAGACACAGGCCTCTCCGGAAGCAGGCCGCAATCCTGGAGGAACGGTTAATCTTTCGTTGAAGTCCGGCAGCAACGGATTGCACGGGTCACTCTACTACTACAACCGCAACGAGTTCTTCGGGGCCGGATCCCCTTTTACTCCGGGAGAGAAACAAAAGGTACGCAACTATAACTACGGCTTTTCTGCTGGCGGCCCGTTTATCAAAAATAAGCTGTTCTGGTTTGCAACTTATGAGCACCAGCGGTTTGTGATTGGTCTGCCAGGTCTGGGCACAGAGCCATCGGCTGCTTATCAAGCAGCAGCTGGGCAGCTACTGGCGGCGAAGGGTGTTCCGGTCAATCCTGTGTCGCAAAATCTTCTTAACATGTACTGGCCCGCCTATGCTCTTAACGGGCCCGCGACCAGCAACAACTATCACAGCCCGGATCCGGAATTCGGCTACAGCTACAACGGCCTCGTCAAAATCGACTGGAACATCAATGACAAAAATACGCTTTCGGTGCGCGGTTTTGGCGGACAGGGGAACCAGGTTGCGCCTGTAGGATCGCAGCTCCTTCCTTACTACGAAGTAGCGCCACTGCATGTATTCAACTACGCCGTTATGTATAACCACGTTTTCACCCCGTCGATTACCAATCAGGTGTTGTCCGGTGTGAACTACTTCAACCAGGTCTTTAGTGATTACAGCACTGATTTCGATATCACTCAGACTGGTCTTGTGACGAATTCACCCTTCCCGCAGGCGCCAAATATCGCCATCGAAGGTTTTGACCCTATTGGACTTACTCCTCCTCAAGGACGCAACGATATTACGGGCCAACTGACTGACGATCTTGCCTGGACAGTCGGGAAACATCAGTTCAAGTTCGGCGGTGAGTATCGTCAGGCTCAACTCGATGAGTTCTATCATCGCCACACGCAAGGCGTCTTTAATTACGATGGTTCTCAGGGCGAATGGAACTATACAGGGGATGACACAGCGGTTCCGGCACTAGCTGATTTTCTTGCAGGCTATTCTCAGTCATCGTCCATTTCTCAGGGCGATCCAAACCGCCAGGTATTCATAAACACGTTCACGCTGTTTGCTCAGGATGCATGGCAGTTTAAGCCGAAATTCAATGTGAACTACGGTGTGCGCTACGACTATATCGGCCCATTCCACAACGATTACCAAGACCTGTCCGTGTTCCGTCCCGACCTGGGCGGCAACGGCATCGCCTTCCAGGGAAATCAGATCGACAATCTTTTCAAGCGGACGTGGACGAACATCAGTCCTCGCGTGGGCTTCTCGTATGAAGTCAAGCCCGCTACTGTGGTGCGCGGTGGATTCGGCATGTACTTCGACAGCTATAATCTGAATCCATTTCTGGATAACCGTCCCGGCAATCTCGCGCCGAACGGCGTGGAAGGAAACCCTGCAGGCAACAATCCTGTATTTACAGTTGAGCAGGGACCACAACAATTTACTTTTGGCGAATCCTTCTTTCCCTCCTCGGAAGGAAATCTTGAGTGTCTGGCAAAGTTGGATCCAACCTGCGGTACATTCGGTGTCTTTTCCGTGGACAAGAACTTCCGTCCTTCCTATAACTACAACTACAACTTGAACATTGAGCAGGGCCTGGGTTCAAAGGCTGTCTTTACGATCGGCTATGTCGGTAGCTCGGCGCATCATCTGCTGGCGCTTCTGGATATCAACCAGGCGGCTCTAAATGCAGATGGCGTCGATCAAGCATCGCGCCCTTATTACAATGACCCGCAGATTCAGCCATACGCCAAGCACTACGGCAACATCAACCAAATTCAAAGCATTGGCACCTCCAACTACAGCTCTTTGCAGACGACTTTGCGCATCAATTCATGGCATGGGTTGAGTTCTCAAATAGCTTATACATGGAGCCATAGTCTGGATGAGGTGACCGCATATCGTGGCGCGCTACCTCAGAACAGCCTTCCAACCGGATCAGGCTGCGGCCCAGTCTCGAACGCCGGATTTGCCTGTGACTACAGCAACAGTGACTTCGACACACGCAACACGGCTATCATCCAATTCACTTACAACGTCCCGGGCACCAATCGATGGAAAGGGCTCACTCATGGCTGGCAATTAAGCAGCCTGATGAACTTCCACGGCGGGCAACCCTTCAACATCACCACCAGTTCGGATAGCACCGGTACGGACGAATTCCTGCAGCGCCCGAATCTTGTTGGAAATGCTACTGGAGGATTTCGGCATGAAAAACCAAATGAAAGTTGGTTGAACCCGGATGCTTTTGCTTCGCCTGCGGCCGGAACCTTCGGCACATTACGGAGAAACGCTTTCTACGGCCCTGGGTATGGTGACGTCGATCTCTCAGTCTTCAAGAACACGACGATCAAAGAGCGGGTAACAGTACAGATTCGCGCGGAAATGTTCAACCTCATCAATCGGGCAAATTTCGCTCCCCCTTCATCGATCTCGAATAACTTCGTCCTGAACGACACTATCGGCGATTACAACGGCGCTCCCGGGATCGGCGCTGGTGAACCGTTCAACACGCAGCTTGCTTTGAAGATACTCTTCTAGTTCACTTACCAACCATAGGTGGCGCATAATACCTGCACCGCATAACTCACCGACCTGCCCGGACTATACCTCCGGGCAGGCCTTCTCTCGTTGGATAAGCCTTTGGAGTGAAAAGAATTTATGGGATTGAGTCGGCGTGAATTTTTAACCAGGGTAGGACAGGCGGGTGGTTACGGTGCCGCCTTTATGATGATGCAGTCGCTCGGCCTGTTGCCGGCGCCAGGAGCAAATGCACAGGACGCGCTGAAGCCGGTTCCTGGCAAGGGTACGCGTGTCGTGATTCTTGGCGGCGGCATAGCTGGTCTGGTTTCTGCGTATGAACTCGGCAAAGCCGGATACCGATGTACCGTGCTCGAAGCGCGTGAGCGTGTCGGTGGGCGTAACTGGAGTATTCGCCGCGGCACGCAGGTGCAATTTGCGGATGGTACGCAGCAGACATGTAACTTCGAAGAAGGGCACTACTTCAACGCAGGTCCGGCACGGCTGCCTTCGATCCACACCACCATGCTTGGTTATTGTCGTGAACTGGGGGTGCCGCTTGAAGTAGAAGTCAACACCTCTCGTGGAACGCTGCTGCAATGCGACAAGATGAACGGTGGCAAGCCAGTCGAGCAGCGTCAGATGATCAACGACACGCGCGGCCATGTCTCAGAGTTGCTGGCGAAATGCATCAACAAAGGTGCGCTTGACCAGGACTTAAGCGGTGATGACAAAGAGCGCATGCTCACCTTTCTGGAGGAGTATGGCGACCTCGCGCCCGACTACGTTTTCAAAGGTTCGGAGCGTTCGGGATTCAAAGTTTATCCCGGAGCCGGCCCACTTGATCCCGAAGCAATAGAACCGTTACCGATGCACGCACTTCTCGACGCCAATCTCTGGCAAGGGTTAATGGCCGAAGACGTAATCGATTGGCAGGCTACGATGTTTCAGCCGGTGGGCGGCATGGACCGAATCCCCGCAGCCTTCGAAAAGAAGCTGGCGGGTGTAGTCCGCTACGGCGCTGAAGTGAAACAGATTCGCCAATCACCGACGGGAGTCACGGTGACTTATCGTGACCGCAAAACCGCAAAGTCAGAAACGGTTTCTGCGGACTATTGCATATGTGCCATGCCCTTCAGCGTGGTGAAGACCGTCGATGCCGATTTTTCCCCAGATGTGACGGCCCTCATCAGCGAGAGCACCTATGATTCCGGCTACAAAGTTGCATGGGAATCGCCCCGTTTCTGGGAGCAAGATTACAAGATTTATGGCGGTCTTTCCTATCTACGTCAAACGGTCGATGTCGTGTGGTATCCAAGCGCAGCATTCTTTTCGCAAAAAGGTGTGATCGTTGGCGGCTACTCCATCGAGAACGGCACCGACTTCGGTCGTCTTCCAAACATGCAGGCGAAGCTGGATGCGTCACGCGCCGCGATTGAGAAGCTGCACCCGGGACATTCCAGGAAATTGACGAATCCGATGTACATCAATTGGGGAGAGATTCCCTTCAATCTCGGTTCATGGATCCACGGATACGGCAGTGACTACGCGAAGACGTATAAGCGGATTATCCTTCCCGACCGCCGCGTTTATTTCGCGGGCGATCATACAAGTCACATCATCGGCTGGCAGGAGGGCGCGGCGCTTTCCGCGCATCGCACCGTCAATCAAATCGGAATTGCCGTGCAGCAGGGAGGATCGAGTGCAGCCTAATCTTGCCGGGTTGAAACTGGCGTTCGCATTTGTAACTACTGCTGTACTGTTTTCCGCAACTCCTTCGCGGGGGCAGACAACGCGGATTCCTCTGCCGCCGCCGCACGCGGATTTCCCGATTTCTCAGGGAGTATGGGTGGGTGACACACTTTACCTGAGCGGCATGATGGCCTCGACGCTCAGCTCACCCACTCCCGGTGATACGAAGGAGCAAACCATCAGCACGATCAAGCAGATTCAGCAGGCCCTTGAAGGGCAAAAACTGACGCTGGGAGATGTAGTCATGATGCATGCCTATCTGGCGGGCGATCCGACGAAAGGCAGCAAGATGGATTTTGCCGGGTTTATGGCCGGGTATACGCAGTTCTTTGGGACGAGAGACCAACCCAATAAACCCGCCCGTAGCGCCATGCAGGTAGCCGCGCTGGCCGCTCCCGCAGGTTTAATCGAGATTGAAGTGATCGCCGTTCGTCCGAAGTAACCCGTAATCGGACAAAAGAAAAAGCCCCGGCTTCGGGGCTTTTTCTTTGCCTCATTTGCATGCTAGGAGAGATGAGTGTGAGGTGTATTCCGCAGGCGCTCCGGCAGCGGAAGGGGTTCGAGACCAGCCGTCGATGAACTTATCACTTCCTTGTAAGCTATGCGGAATTTCTCCATATCGGAACGTGTGCCGACTGTCACGCGTATATAAGTCGGCCATGCGGGCCATACCCGCCCGACATATACATTTTTCTTCTGCATCGCAGCCAGTACTTCCTTGCCCGGCCTTCCAGTGTCGAGCATGAAGCAGTTACTCTGCGATGGTGTGAACTTGTAGTTATTCGCCGTGAGCCACTCGAAAGTTTCATGACGAATATCGGTGTTGATCTTCTTACGCTGCAAGATAAGATCTTTGTCCTGAATACTGGTGGTCGCTGCCGCTACGGCCATAATCGGCAGGGAATTCATTCCATAGACTTGCAGTTTAGCCAGCAAATCGGGACGGCCGATAGCGAGACCGCAGCGCACACCGGCCATTCCATAGAGCTTGGAGAACGTCCGCAGAACGATGACATCCTTGTCGGCCTTTACCAGATCGAGAGAAGGAGTGGCATCGGAAAAATGAATGTAAGCTTCATCGATCAACAGCATCGAGCCCGCCGGTTTATTCGCTACCGCGTATGCGATGTCCTCGCGGCTGGTGATTGTGCCTGTGGGGTTGTTCGGGTTGCAGATATAGAGCACGCCCGCATTCGGGTCGGCGGCGACCATCGCCTTTACATCGTGCGCATAGTCCTTCGTCAGTGGAACTTGCAGAACCTTCGCGCCACTCGCCTTGGCTGCGTACATTCCGGCTTCATAGCCTGGATCGGCCGTTACATAGGGCTTGTCCCTCGAAGTAAAAGCCAGCACGGTATAGTGCAGCGGCTCGCTCGAACCCGCATACGGCATCACATATTCCGGCTTTAGGCCTTCGATATCGCTGAAGGCCATCACCAGCTTCTCCGTCAGGTCGAAGTCATAACGGCCACCTTCCGGAATCAGGCTGGAGATGGAAGCGCACGCGCCGGTGCAGGGGCCGAGCGGGTTCTCGTTGGCATCGATTCGCACAGCGTCTGCAGGAATATGTTTCGCAACGCGGCGGCGCTGGGCATGGGCCAGATGTGCTTCTGTAAGTATCGGGATGGATGCAACGACCGAAGCGGCGGCGGAGTAGCGTAGGAACGAACGGCGGGAGAAACGAGTGAGCGTACAATCAAGCTCGACCGGACACATGGCTGTCTCCTGAATTTTAGATACAGCAAATCTAGCCCTATGCGGCAGACGGAACAAGCGTTGAATTGTGCTTTCTGTCGCTATTGCGAATGCTTTTGTTCAGTATAAGAATGGATTATCTGGGCTATTCGGGATCGATTTGCAGCAGAATCTTGCCGATGTGTGTGCTTGCTTGCATGCGTCGATGAGCTTCCGCAGCCTGATAGAACGCAAAGACGCGGTCTACAACCGGACGCAATTTGCCCTCTTCAATCAATGGCCAAACCTGTTCCTCGATCTGGTCACGCAACGCTGTTTTTTCAAGCACCGAACGCGAACGCAGCGTTGACCCGGTAACCACAAGCCGTTTCAGCATGATCGCGCGCAGATCGGCCGTCACCACCGCGCCGCCTGTCGTGGCAATGTGGATCAATCGTCCCTTCTGCGCAAGCAGCTTCAGGTGCTTGGGAAAATAATCTCCGCCAACCATATCGAGAATAGCGTCGATCCCCCTTTGTCCGGACCATTTCAGTGCTTCAGCGAACCAATCTTCATCGCGATAGTTGAAGGCGCGCTCTGCTCCCAGCGACAGGCAAAATGTACATTTCTCCGCCGAGCCCGCGGTTGTGATCACACGCGCGCCGAAACACTTCGCCATCTGAATCGCGGTGGTGCCAATGCCACTGGTTCCACCGTGCACAAGAAAGAGTTCGCCCCCCCGCAAATAGGACAATGCAAAAAGATTTGCCCAGACTGTGAAAACAGCTTCGGGCAACGCAGCAGCATCCGTCAGCGAGATGGCTTTCGGTACAGGTAAACAACAACCGGCGTTCGCAATGCAGTACTCGGCGTAGCCGCCTCCGGGCACAAGCGCGCAGACGGCGTCGCCTACTTTCCATCGGGAATCCACTTCTGCGCCGACTTCGGCAATATGACCGGATAGCTCCATCCCTAGAATCGGTGAGGCTCCCGGTGGCGGAGGATAGTGACCTTGCCGCTGCAGCAGGTCAGCGCGATTGATGCCGCTGGCAGCAACCCTGATCAGTACCTCGCCCTCCGCGGGCTTCGGTGTGGCGATATCGGCAATGGCCAGAACTTCGGGCCCACCCGGCTGAGTGATATCGATTACGCGCATAGGCTTTCAGCATACGCGAAGCAATGTGCGCCTAGTGGAAGCGGCCTTCGTCCGCGGATGGCCCATAAATAGCAGGCACGGACGCTTCATTGAGCCGCAGGTAAACCGTGAGCTGGCCACGATGATGCGCCAGATGGCTGAAGACCGCATCGCGAATCATGACGTGCCGCGGGTTTTCGCTGGCAACCTGACCGCCGACTAAGAACTTCCAGGTTGTGAGCAGATGTTCATCGGTTGTGTTCTCCAGCGCCGTGCGCGCCTTGGCAACCGACTCATCCAGTGCTGCCAGCAATTCGCTGTTGGTCTTCAGCGCCTGGGGTTTGTACTTCGGACCGTCTTTCGGTGCCATGTCGAGCTGGTCCTGGTTCACCATGAAATTTATCCAGCCGAGAATGGTGGCGATGAGAGTCGCCAGATAACCCAAGGGCATCGACTTTTCATGCGGTTTCCAATCGTCGCGTCCTTCAGGAACGCGCTCGAGCGCGCGTCGCGTAGACGCGGCTTCGCGGTCCAGATCAGCGAGAAACAAATCCGTCATTTTCATAGTTCCCTCCTCAGAAAGTCTGGGTTCATATAGCGCAAAGGTTAACCCTCCATATATGACAACCTGTGTCATAATTTCTGGGATTGAGACGAAATACTTTTCCCGTGATGCGAGACGAAATTCCATGAGGGCTGACCGTCTTCTCTCTGCATTACTGCTGCTTCAAGCTCGTGGGCAGATGACCGGCCGCGAGCTGGCGCGGAAGCTCGAAGTCTCAGAGCGCACGGTGCATCGCGACATGGAGGCACTGAGTGCCGCCGGGGTGCCGATCTTCGCCATGCGCGGGGCACACGGGGGATGGCAACTGGATGAGAACTGGCAGACCCAGGTGCCGGGTCTCGATGAAGCGGAGTTGCGCGCTCTGCTGATGGCGCAGCCGCGCGCACTCGGCGACAAGCGGCTTGCCGCAGCCGCCGACCGCGCCATCGGAAAGCTGATGGCGGCACTGCCGCAGCCGCTGCGTGAACGGGCGTCTTCCATTCGCGACCGCCTCTATATCGATACGACGGGGTGGCGGGGCACGAGCGAGAACCTGTCCATGCTGGCCATCGTGCAGGATGCCGTGGCGCAGGATCGCAAGCTGAGCTTCTGGTACTGGCGAGCGGGGAAAGAGCGCGTCGAGCGCACCGTCGATCCGCTGGGGCTGATCGCCAAGGGCAGCACCTGGTATCTCTTCGCGGGAACCGATCATGGCTATCGCACTTACCGCGTCTCGCGCATGGAGGAGGCGAAGCTACTCGATGCGCCCAGCGTGCGGCCTCCGAACTTCAACCTGGAAGCGGCATGGAAGATCTCGGCAGAGGAATTCCGTGACGAGGTGAACCGGGAACTCGAAGCGTCGCGCCTTGCCTATGCGGCGAGATTGGAGGCCGAGCGGCGAGCCATACAGGAGATGGAGATCGCCCGCGAAGTGCAGGCGCGGCTCTTTCCCCAGCGGCTTCCTCCCAGCCAATCGCTCGACTATGCGGGTATCTGCATCCAGGCGAAGAAGGTCGGCGGCGATTACTATGACTTTCTCGATCTGGGCTCACAGCGTCTCGGGCTGGTGATCGGTGATATTGCGGGGAAGGGAATTGCCGGCGCTTTACTGATGGCAAACCTGCAGGCGAGTCTGCGTGGACAGCTTGCCATGGCTATCGATCAGCCGCATCGCCTGCTACATTCGGTGAACCAGCTCTTCTACGAGAACACGACGGAGAACGCCTACGCGACTCTGGTCTTTGCCGAATACGACGACAAAGCTCAGGTGCTCCGTTACGCTAACTGCGGACATTTGCCTGCACTGCTGTTACGAAGCAGCGGTGAAACCGATCAGCTGCACTCAACCTGCACAGTTGTAGGCCTTTTCAGAGAGTGGGAGTGCCAGGCCAGCGAAGTAGGTCTTCTGCCTGGAGACACGCTGGCGCTGTATACGGACGGCGTTACTGAAGCCTGCAACGATCATGGGGAGGAGTTCGGAGAAGTACGCCTGACTGAAACGCTGGAGCGGCATCGCCATCTTTCCGCGAGCGGACTACTTGCAGCTGTGGTGGATGAAGTTCAGAGCTTCAGTGCGCAGGAGCAGCAGGACGACATCACTCTGATCGTGGCGAAATGCCTCGAAACAAAACAACCATCGCTATTCCAAAAGCCGGTTTAGGCCCATATCCGGCGGCGATTCGCCGGATATGATGGGCCGGTGCCGGTTTTAGTAGGAGTGCGGATAACCATGAATCAGGTGCTGGACGCCGGTCTCATATCCGCGACGAAAACCCTGGCGATAGGCTTCGCGATCATGATGGGGAACGGGCGGATGACGAAATTCCTCGCGGTTCTCAACGCTGGGCTGACGGTGATTCTCATAGTCCTTGCGCGCGCCTGCGATGCCATCATGGAAGCCCTGTGCCTGGATTCCCTGAATCTCGGCTGGCGGCGCAGCCCATACTTCGTGGCCGTAGTCCGGCCCGTAACCTGGAGGTGGACCCTGCTGTGCCTGTACTGCCGGAACGCTCAGAAGTGTAGCTGCCATGAATGCTGCTAACGATAGACCTGGGATCAATTTCTTCATACGTGGGTTCTCCGTGATTGTTATCGCGAACGGGCTAATTCCCATTCGTTTTGTGGACCACTTTTACGATGAAGAGATCGAGTAGCGTGTTGTATGCTGCGAGGCGCACAGCGTATTACCCTCCCGTATCGAGGCTAGCAGGTTTATTTTTTTTCAATAGCTTGCTGAGGACTGACGACTTTGATTGGCAGGTAGAAGTACTTTCTTTTCAGAAGGGAGTCCTATATGGGGTGCGCGCTGCTATCAGAAGCAGAGAGACTCCAAAAAAACTCTGGCGAAGGGAGCATCGAACCCCAAATTTGTTCTTAATCTGATAAACTCGATCATGTCGTTGCGTTGATGCTTTTAGAGTACCTTTGATTGATAAAGGGATTGAAATTGAGTCGCGTGGCGAAACGGTAGAAAGAGCGGAGTGGCCGAAAGCCCCGAGACGCTTGATCTATGTGATATACAACCAAGATATAAAGATCTTCTTGGGGACGTAGCTCAGTTGGTTAGAGCGCTGCCTTCTAACCGAGACTAAGAAAACAAACAACTTAGTTCCTTGGTGTCCACGATGGTGTCCACCCTGACCCAATTCTGCTAGGCTATGAAGCCTCAGAGGAGGATCAATGG
>JAATFH010000038.1 GCA_015655315.1 Terriglobales bacterium | reverse complement strand
AGTCCGGGAAGAGTGGACGACACAAACGGTGTGGCGCCCCCGAAGTTATCGTTGGACTGGTCGTTCTTCTGCTTATTTCGGGTGAAGTTGAAGCGAAGATCATTGGACGCCCGTGAATTGAAGGTCGCGGTAGCCCCGAGCGTTATGCTGCCGATGGTTCCGTTAAGATTTCCTACATTTGCGAGGTCGTAGCTTGAGCGTGTGACAGAACTTGACGGGGAGTAACTCATGCGCCCGAAGAGCAGCAGCTTGTCACCGACGTGCTGATCGAGTCGAAGGCTGAACGCATCGAGCCTGCCGGGCGAAACGTAGCCTGCGGTGTATCCATAGAGGTCTCCTCCAAGATCGGTGGCGTTCGCAAGCGGCAAGGGAAATCCGCCAAGAAGAGGCTGGAGTCCTGGAGCAGCGCTTTGACGCAATGCGAGGGATGGTACCGCTGTCAGGTTAGCTGCGACAGGGTTTTTGAGACGAAGCCCTTCGTAAGAAAAGAAGAAGAAACTCTTGTCTCTGCCGTTATAGAGCCGTGGGAGTACGATCGGGCCACCCAGCGTGCCCCCGAAGTCATTCTGATGTTCTTCGAGACGCGGCTGCCCATAGTAGTTATTGAACCAGGCATTCGCGCTGGTGGCTCCATTGCGGAAGTAGTCGAAGACTGATCCGTGGAGATGATTTGTACCCGAGCGACTGCTGAAGGAGAACTGTCCCCCTGGGGTCCGGCCGTATTCCACTGAGTATGTCGATGTCTTGGCGCTGAACTCCTGCAGAGCGTCGATGGAGATGAGGCTCTGAGTTGTCCCAAGAGATGTTTCGCCGAGTGTCGCTCCTCCGAATCCTGCTCCGATTCCAGGCCCCTCCTGGGTATAGATTCCGGTGTTCACTCCGACCCCATCCACAGTGAAGTAATTCTCCTCGCTGCGCTGTCCATTCACAGTGAATTCACCCGCGTATCCGGTTCCGGAGCTTTGGCCCACGGGGACCTGCATCACCCCAGGGACCAGCGTCAGCAAAGGCTGAAAGCTTCGGCCGCTCAGTGGGATATTCTCAACAAATTGCCTGTCAATTACCGTGCCGACGCTTGCATCCGTTGTGTTGATGTTGTTGCCTCTACCATCCACCGTCACCGACTGCGAGACATCTCCCACCTGGAGGCGCACATCGAGCACCAGCGATTGGGCGGTTTCCACCGTAATCGTCGTTCGCTCGAAGCGCTTGAAACCGCTCAATTCGACAGCAAGCGTGTAGGTCCCCGGCTGCACAAAGGGAAACGAATAGAACCCCCCGTCATTCGTTTGTGTCATCTGTGACGTTCCTTTAGCCGCATCGACGAGGATGATTTGTGCTTTGCGGACGACAGCGGAGGATGGATCGATGACTCGTCCGCTGACAGAAGCGCTTTGCGCAAGGGCGGAAATGCCGGGGCAAAGAAGCAGACCAAAGATACAGAACAGGGAAAAGAAAACAGAGAAAGTACGGGACTTCAAAGACATGATTGCTCCATCCTCAATTGGTATCGATCTCCCGGGAACGGCATTGCTTCGCCAGAAGTGCCTGGGCGCGCATGGGTCGTTTCGCGCGGCCGATTGTTCCTCTGCACAAAGAACAATCGGGGAAGGCGGTTTTACAAAATTTTGTGGATTTCTCTACAGTGGCAGTTTTCCGAGCTTCCCAAAGGCGGCGTCGACAGTCATCGCGCCACCGCTGTCATCCGCGATCATCAGCCGGTGGATCAGGAGATAGACCTGTGTGGCTTGCGGATAGCTCAGAGGTGAAGGCTGCTTTGGAACGGGTTGTTGGAAGGCGGCAGAGAAAGGCCCCAGGCGTTCGACCAGCAACCGCTGATCAGCCAGCAATTTACTTTCAAGGTCGTCCGCGGCATTGTGAAGAGGAACGCCATAGTCCGAAGTTCGGTCGTGGGTTGCCAGCGCGAGCATGGTATCTCTCGCCTTCGCCTCGCCAAGTATCCGCCGCGTGATCGCATCGAGGTCGTTCAGGAACCTCTGGCGGCCTTCATCATTGTCCTTGAACAGATCGTTCACCCGATCATAGGCCAGTGGCGGCAAGCCGCTATGCGCGCCTTGCCACGGAAGAGGAGCCTGCGAAGCCTTCTGCTCGGTCTCCGTCATCACAGCCTGAGACACCTCGGGGATGTTGGCGAGGGAGTGTACGATGGACGCCCTGGTGTCCTGCGATGGCGCGACTCCCCAGACCCGGATAACGTTCGATTGCCGATCGGCCGATAGCAGGATGTTCGTGTAGGCTCCGATGTGATGCAGCGCCAGCCACACTTCGGCTTCGGAGCGATCCAGCGGCGAGAGCACCTGCACAGTCTCAGCGCGACGTATGGGGGGAGTACGCATCACGGGTGACGTCGATGCGATCTCTGCTGTTGGAACGTATGGCGTCTCTTCTATCCCAATCAACGAGTCCGGCCCATCCAAGGCGAACTGCACTCTGGCCGCAACCGCTGCATAGTCGGTATTCCGCAACCGCAGCGTCGCTTCGTGGATAGGTCCGTCGTCGGTCCGGGTGCTGACCTCCGTAAAGTCGGAGGTCTTATGAATGGCATCATGTTTTCGAGGCAACGATGCACGCCAGTGCTCGAAGCTCCTTGCGGAAAGCGAAGTGCGCCAACTCCATCCGGCGGAGCGCAATCGGCGGTCGATGGAGCCGCAGACCGTAGTTTCCCATGTTGCCGTCTGAATGACGGGCATGTCAGGTTTAGCAAAGGCAACGTTGCAGTTCTGCCCTCCAGCATTGATGTGCAAAGCATGGGGGTGGAATGGCGTTTCCGATTCACGAGTGACCGCTCGATTCAGCAATGTCTCGGCTTGCACCGAGGGCGTGAAATCGGTCGTGTAGAGCAAAACCGCGACGATCAGGCCCGCCGCAACCGCGGTCGGCCAGCCATTCCGTATCCACCGATGGCGTTTCTTCTCATCCGCCAATCGGACGCGCATCGACCGCTGCGCTACAAGCGAGTTTGCCCAGTCTCCCTCGCTGTAAAAGTCATCGAGGCCGTCAAGCTTCTCCCTGCACAATGCGCAGGAGGCGATATGCCGTTGCAACTCGCGCGCCTGGTCGGGTTCGAGTTCGCCCGTCTGCCACAGCAGAAGGGTCTCAAACTCAGGATGGATCTCCGATGGCATGGTGAGACCAGTGTAGGACGTCAGGCGCTGTTGAGTATGCTTTGCATCTTCTGCAAAGCCATACTGGTGGTGTAAATGGCCGATCTCAAGGGAACATTCAGGGCCAGGCCGATCTCACGAAAGGTTCTGCCCTGGCAGCGCAGGAGTATGCATTGCTGATCGGCCGCATCCAATTGGGAGAGAGCCTGATAAAACCGCTGCCATCTTTCCTGTTCCTGAACCTCAATGTCCGCTCCGGGCACGCCATCTCCGATGGTTTCCTCCCATCGCCTCCACAAGGCAGATGGAGCAAGTACCTCCCGTCTCTCTTTCTTATGGCGATTGAATGCCATGTTTTTCGCGCACACCAGCAGCCAGCGAAAGATGTGATCGGAGACTCGCTTGCGCTCGGGAGTCTTCAGGACATTCAGAAAGACTTCCTGCGTGATGTCTTCCGCTTCCACTAAATCCACGCCATAGTGGATGAGGAAGCGAATCATCTCGCGTCGGCGAAGAACATAGATCGTTTCTAATTCAAGCAGGCTCGCATCGGGGGCGCCTACGATACTTTCAGTGTCTACAGACGCGACGGCCTCATCACGGACGCAGGTGACAGGAGAGGTCAGCAGCAGGGAATGGGCGCTCATTGAGGTGCCCGGGCCATTTCAATCACTTTGCGTACCGCGTCATGCGCCTCGCGGCTGATCTTTGGGTCGGCAAGATCCTTCTTCATATACTCCTGTTCGAGATCGAGAATCTGCTCATAACGGGATGGCTTTCCTTTTTCCGGACGTACTTCGACAAACGTGCTGTCGCCTTTGAGAACCTGATCCCAGGTCTCACGAACGATCGTCCAAAAGGCCAGTCGCGGCTTCACGAACTCCTGGGCTGCAGAGCACTCCGCATCCGGGAGACGCACGTACCATGTCTTCCCAACTTCTTTAACCAGGCGCGTCTTTACGCCGTCCTTATCGTCCACCTTGGTATTTGCCTCTCGCTCCAGCCAGCTGCTGTCGTAGACGATGATGCGGCTGGTGCGATCAAGCTGGTTGTAGTCCTTGCGCTGCATGTCTCTCGTCTCGCGTCCGGGAATCGGCGCGGCATCGGAGCAGCTCCAGTCGGGATAGGCCGTGGTGAGCTTCCATGCTGCCGCGCACTGGTAACGCAGGCCATCGTCGAGATTGGTGATGCGTCGTGTCCAGAGATCCGGCTTGTCCTTGAGGCTCGTCACCGTCCAGGTGGATTGTCCAGCATAGTCGTACAGAAAAGGCGTGTTGAACTCCCAGTCCTCGCCGGTGTGCTTGAGAAGGCTGCCTTCCATCAGCTTTCCATCGAGATTCACGCCCATCAAAACGTGCTGAAGGCGGATACGGGTCGGCGAGATATCCTCAGCGAAGATCCACTCCTTGATCGATTTTTCCTTGTTCACGTCGTAGACCCGGTTGTCTCTCACGTAGCCGGGCTTGAGCGTATCGGTCTCGACGAAGCTGTAGTCGACCAGAAAGCAGCCCGTTCGTCCCTCGATCGCCTTGCGCCCGCGCTCAAGCTGCGAGTCAGACGTCTGCGCCGCGGCGCTTGCGACCAGGCTGATGGCGACGATCCATGTCGGGACTGGCGGCATCTTACGCATCGATCACTCCAGTATTGCTAATGAGTTATCCGGCTGTGAACCGGCTTCTCCGCCCGAAGAAACGACTGAGCCACTCGTCGCGTTTCGCTGATCGTTTCGAGCTCCTCCATCGCGTTACGAACGAGCGTCGCCACCTGCAGGAAGGCCTCCGGCGCGATCGTCATCGTGACGGGGCCGATGGTCAGGTGGACAGCATTGCAGCCACAGAGCCGGACCTGACCAAGCCCCGGGTGTTCTGCCAAAGTCACATTATGGATGTCTTTCATCGGTTCTCCTGAGGGATCTGTTTGCCATCTGTGTCATACACCGCGCTTCGCGTAATACTCTGCAACCTGTGTGCTGTTGAACTCGAAGGGAACGTGGCCTGTGTCGGGTATTGCCAGTATCCGACCCTTCTCGGGCTGGATCGAGGTCTGAAGTTCCAGATACGAAGGCAAGGACAGACGCGGTGATCGGAGGGAACTCCTGGTAGTTTCCATCTGGTTCGCCTTTTCGGTGAGAGTGACGATGTCGCCAGGTCGCAGGACCATCGACCCAATCGTCTGCCGGCTCCCGTTGACGAGAACATGCCCGTGCGAGACGAGTTGCCGCGCCGCCGCGATACTGCGCGCAAAGCCGAGCCGAAAGACGATGTTATCGAGCCGCCGTTCCAGCAGCCCAATCAGGGCTTCTATCCAGTTGGAGGAACTGACCCTCTTCGCATTGCGCACGAAGCGCCGCAGTTGCTCCTCGCGCACACCGTAGTGAAACAGCAGTTTCTGTTTCTCGCGAAGCTGCGCACCATACTGCGTGACCTTGCGCTTATTGTGCAGTTTGCCGTGTTGGCCCGGAGGGTAGTTTCTCTTCTCGAGGGCGCCGGGCTTCCCCAGACCTGGTAACTCAAGCCCCAGCGCTCGCTGGATCCTGAACTTCTTTCGTTCGCTCATGCAGCCTTCTCCCTGATGGGATGAAGGCTGCAACGCTGCCCCAGTGGGGACTCATCAGCCTTCATCGTCGATCTCCGATTCCGCTGTGGCGCTTCGCCAAAAGACTCCACAGGGATCCGCGTTTGAATGCAGACTAGTTTAGTCCACGATGATGAATACGATATATGCCGACAGGAGATCAGGCAAGTCAGCTCTGTTGTTGCTCATTCCGCCGGGCGACCCTCACTCCTTCTCCATGGATGCGTACATGCTGGGAGTGACACCCATGACACGTTTGAACATGGCTCCGAATGCGCCGGGCGTTTCGTAGCCCATCTCGATGGCCAGCCGCGTGACCTGTACCCGATCGAGCAGCTTCGGAAGCGCAGAGAGCGCCCGCAGCTGATCCCGCCACGATCGGAAGGACATGCCGCTCTCCTTCAGAAAAAGTCGTGTCAGGGTGCGCGAAGAGGTTCCTACCTGTTCGGCCCAGGCCTCCAGTGTCCGGGTGTCGCCGGGATTCGATGAGACCGCCTGCTCGATCATAAGAAGCCGCGAATCGCGGAGAAGCGGCATGACAAGAGCCTGGGCCGGAGACCAGTCAATCTCGTTGAGCAACAGGTCCAGCGTCTTACCATCATGCCCCCTTTCGTCGTATTCGATCGGCATCACTGTTGCCCGGCGCACTAACTCCCGGAGCAAGGACGATACCTGAATGACACGGGGTTCTTCTGGAGCCCGCGCCGGGCAGGCATCTCGCCGGATGTAGAGCGTCCTCATCTCCACGGGGCTCAAGGTACCTGTTTGATGGGGGAACTCAGGTGGAAACCAGACCGCGCGGTGCGGGGGAATGATCCAGGAGCCGCGCTCGGTCGTAACTTTCATCGTCCCTGATTCCGCGTAGAGCAACTGAGCGCGGGAATGATGATGACGATAGCCCGCATAGCCGCTCGGATAAGACTTCGCCATAGCCCCGATCGGACGATTGATCTTCTGGTAAAACTCGTGGTCGGTACTTCGCTTCATTCAATTGTCCTATTCAGAGCAAATCCTGTCCGAAGCCAAGAAGCAGGCGCGACAGAGCTGTATTACTCTAAATACGACTAAAAAAGTCCCAGATCAAGTGCGAGGTGATTTCAGGCAGTTCCCGGAGATCGCTGAAAGGAGTTCTTTACTTTTCAGCATTGAAATAGAAGGCCCCCGCAGCAGTCTTTTTGGCGAAGCGCTGCGAGGGCCCGGAGATCGACAACCCGAAGGCTGACGACTGTCTACCATCATAGACGGTACGGACCAGCCACGGAAATCAGGAAAGGTACGTCTATGGCTGGCCGTGTTCGCTTTCGATGCAGTGTACTTTCTGTATTTTTCAAGCTTTCCCTGCTCTTCGCTGTTCAATCTTCCCTGGCCTGGGGCCAGAATGCGCAGGTCTCGGGATTGGTCACAGACCAGTCCAGGGCCGCTATTTCAGATGCTTCTGTCGAGGTCGTCAACCAGGACACCGAGGTCAAGGTAGCGTCCCATACCAACGGGACAGGCCTTTACATCGCCTCATCCCTGGTCTCTGGAAAGTACCGCATCTCAGCTACAGCCCCAGGTTTCGATACCCAGGTCGTAGAGAACGTTGCTGTCGAAGTGGGTGGACGGATCTCGCTCGACTTCGTACTTCATACCGGCAAGGTAACCCAGTCCGTGACAGTAGACGCAACCGGGCTGCCGATGAACACGACAGACGCCACGGTCAGCACTGTCATCGACCGGCAGTTCGTAGAGAACATCCCACTCAATGGCAGAAGCTTTCAGTAGTTAATGACGACTGTGCAGGGTGTTGTGGCTGTACCATCGAAGAGGGTTGGCACCAGAGGCAAGATCAGCGT
>JAATFH010000373.1 GCA_015655315.1 Terriglobales bacterium | reverse complement strand
TTTGCGCCCCAGTGATCGAACCAGCCATCCCAGTATTCGCTGTTCATAAATGGACCATCGGGGCGGAGCTTCTTGAACGTTGCGAAACCTTTTTGCGATTCGCCGGGACCGAAATTGATTGCCGCGGGCAGCTCGGGAAGCGAGCCATCGGGGACCTGTTCGGGGCCGTCGGCGGTATAGAGTTGGGCTTTCGTGAATCCGGCATCGACGATCATGTGATGGATCTGTTCCATGTAGGCATGGTCTTTGTCGAAGGAGCCGTACTCGTTTTCTACCTGCACGAGAATGATGGGGCCGCCATTGCCAATTTGTAACTGTGACAGTTCCTTACCCAGTCGCGTGAACCAGCGTTGGGCGGGCTCGATGAATTTCGGATCGCTGGAGCGCACGACGGTGCTGTGGTCTTTGAGCAGCCATGCAGGGAAGCCGCCGAATTCCCATTCGGCGCAGGCATAGGGGCCGGGGCGGAGGATGACGTAGAGGCCTTCCTGCTGGGCAATGCGGATAAATTCGGCGACGTCGTTGTTACCCGAAAAGTCGTATTCGCCAGGACGCGGCTCGTGCACGTTCCAGAAGACATAAGTGGTGAACGTGTTCAGGCCCATGGCCTTCTCCATCCGCATCCGGTCGCGCTAATAGGCGCGTGGGATACGGGCGTAATGTATTTCCCCCGAGATCACTTGAAACGGTTTGCCGTCGAGCGTGAACTGGCCCTTTTCGGCCTTGAAGGTATGGGCTTCGGAGAGGGCTGACTGGTTCGTCAGGGTAACACCTAAAAGCAGAAAAAGCGCGACGGCTATGCGTTTCATGGAGAGGGTCTTTCTCGGGATGATTTTGAAGAGGTAGTGTACAGGGCGGGGTCGATCTATGGGAATTTCGCGTAACGCCCTACAATGGAGGCAGAAGCGACCGGAGCAGTTTCCCCCTATGCCGAAAGTGACACGTTACGTCTGCATCCATGGCCACTTTTATCAGCCGCCACGCGAAAATCCATGGCTCGAACAGGTAGAGACGCAGGATTCAGCAGCACCGTTCCACGACTGGAATGAGCGCATCACTTCAGAGTGCTATGCGCCGAACGGCGCCTCTCGCATTGTGAACAAACAGAATGAGATCATCCGCATTCTGAACAACTATTCGCATATCAGCTTTAACTTCGGGCCGACTCTGCTGTCGTGGCTGGAAGCGAATGCGCCGCGCGCGTATCGCATGGTGCTTGAGGGCGACCGGGCGAGCCGGAAGCGCTTCTCCGGGCATGGATCGGCAATGGCGCAGGTCTACAACCACATCATCATGCCGCTGGCGAACAGGCGCGATCGCATCGCCCAGATTCGATGGGGTATCGCCGATTTCGCGCGGCGCTTCGGGAGAGATCCGGAGGGCATGTGGCTGGCTGAGACCGCGGTCGATTCGGAAACGCTGGAGTTGCTGGCCGATCACGGCATCCGTTATACGATTCTCGCGCCGAGTCAGTGTGCTCGCGTGCGGCCATTGACGACGAACCAGTCTGAAGGCGAAGCCAGATGGACGGAGACCGACTCAGAAACGCTCGATACGCGCCGGCCATACTTGGTGAAGCTGAAGACAGGCTTCGAGATCGCCGTCTTTTTCTATGATGGTGCCCGCTCCCGCGCTATTGCTTTTGAGGGCATTCTGAACAGCGGCGAAAACTTTGCTGCGCGTCTGATTGGCGGCTTTTCGGCCGACAATACACCGCAGATAGTGCATGTGGCAACCGATGGCGAGAGCTATGGCCATCATCACAAGCATGGCGAGATGGCGCTGTCCTACGCGCTGAAGTTGATCGAAAAAAATGCCGATGTTCGGCTGACAAACTATTCGGAATTTTTGGCCAACTTCCCTCCGACGCACGAGGCGCAGATCGTCGAGAATACTTCATGGAGTTGCGCGCATGGAGTGGAACGCTGGCGATCCAACTGCGGATGCAATACGGGCGGGCATCCGGACTGGAACCAGCAATGGCGTAGACCACTCCGCGACGCCCTCGACTGGCTTCGGGATGCTGTCGCTCCTCTGACGGAGAAAGCCGCGACGCCGCTCTTTGAAAGTGTGTGGGACGCACGGGATGCCTATATCGACGTGGTCCTTGACCGCAGCAGCGAGTCCAGGGCGCGGTTTCTGGCGGCGCATGCAAATCATGAGCTGAATGCAGAAGAGCGCATCACGGCGCTAAAGATCATGGAGCTGCAACGGCACGCTCTGTTGATGTATACGAGCTGCGGATGGTTCTTCGATGAAGTCTCCGGCATCGAGACGGTGCAGATTATCGCCTACGCCAGTCGCGTGCTTCAACTCGCGGCTGAGGTGTTTGGCGAAGAGGGTGCGCAACTCGAAGCTCAATTCATTGAGTTGCTAGGCAAGGCAAAGAGCAACGTCGCCGAGCAAAAGGACGGCGCGGCAATTTATCAGCGACAGATCAAGACGATGCAGGTGGGACTGGAACATGTGGCGGCGCACTACGCAATCAGTTCCATCTTTACCAGCTATCCGGATGAAGCGGAGCTTTTCTGTTATTCGATACGCAGGCTCACGTACGAAGTCGTCACTTCCGGGCGCGGACGGTTGCTCTTCGGCCAGGCACGCGTTGCTTCACAGATTACGCAGGAGCCGGAGACGGTGATCTTTGCCGTTGTCCACTTCGGGGATCAGAATATTACCGCGGTGGTGAGACGCTACGATCCATCGCAGGAGGAAATGTACAAGGACTTTGTACAGAGGGCCCGCTCAGCAGTAATCGGCGCGGATTTTCCTGCGCTGATCCGGCTCTTCGATCAGCTTTTCAGCAGCCAGACCTATCCTATTCAATCGCTCTTCAGGGATGAGCAGCGCCGGATTGTGAAGCTGATTCTGGAATCGACGATCGCAGAAGTGGAGTCAAGCCTGATTGCCATTTACGAAGATCATGCTTCATTGCTGCACTTCCTGGGGCAGACGGGATTACCCAAGCCACCGGCCTTGAATATGGCGGCAACGTTTGCCATGAATGCCAGGCTGCGAAAGGCGTTGGAAAACGATCCCATCGATGCGCTGCAGGTTCGCGCTTATCGCGGACTGGCTGCGGGCGACAAGATCGAGGTCGACAGAAATACACTCAGTTATATCGCCGATCAGAAGATGAAACGCGTCATGGTGAAGCTGAATGGGGATTTCAGAAACATGGCTTTCCTGGAGAACGCATTGCTGACGGCGCGGACGCTCCATGAGCTTCCTTTTGAGCTGAATATCTGGCAGGCACAAAATATCTGGAATGACACGTTGAAGCTTTCCTACAAGCAGAAAGTTCCGGATGGGTGGACGGATAAATTTATGGAGCTGGGGCGACAGATGAAGATCTGCGTCGATCAACTTGTGGTCGAAGAAGAGGAAGACGAGGATCAGGAAAACGTCGCGACGGCATCGGTCGCAGGTTAATGGAAAACGCCCCCGTCCGCCGAATACACTAACGCGCTAACGGCTGCGAATGAGCAAGGCGGTCGCGTCGTCGGACTGATCGGAATTCCGTCCGAACTCGCGTACTTCTTCGATAAGACCGTCCACGCAGGCGTCCGGGTGAAGAAAGTGCGCGAACAGGCGCGCTGCTCCATATTCTTCATCGCGGTGGTTCGACGCTTCCGTAATGCCATCGGTATAGAGCAGCAGGTGCGTGCCGGGATCGAGGCGCAGCGTGTGCTCGGGGTATGTTGACGGGCCAATACCGAGAGGAAGTCCCGGCTCCACATCGAGAAAAGAGCTTTGGTAGCCGATCAGCAACGGGCGAAGATGTCCGGCGCTGGCGATCGTCAGTTCGCGTGATTTTGCGTCGAGCACCCCATAGATCATGGTCACGAATTTTCCCATCGGGAAGTCTTCGATGAGCGTCTGGTTCAGGAATGCGAGCGTTTGTCCTGGCGAAGAGTGCAACTTTGCCATCGAGCGCAGAATCGCTCGCGTGGCCGACATCAGCAGCGCGGCGGACATACCTTTGCCGGCGACATCCGCTAGAACGATGCCATAACGTTGATCGCCGAGATCGATGAAGTCGAACCAGTCACCGGCGACTGCTCCGGCCGGATGCCAGGCAGTTTCAAATGCGAAGCCGGGAACGAGTGGGACCGCTTTGAGAAAGATGGCCTGCTGCATGGCCCGTGCATCGTCGGCTTCCTGTTGCAGGCGCTGGCGCTGCAGACGCTCGTGCTGAAAGAGGCGCGCGTTTTCAATAGCGACGGCGATGTGGCCGGCCAGCGCCTCCAATACCAGCAGGTGATCTTCGGAAAAGGCATTGGCCTGGTTGTGGTCCACGACGAAGACACCGATGACCTCGCCACAGATCTTGAGCGGAATGGCAACTTCAGAGCGGGTGGAGGGTTCGCAGGTGATGTAGTACGGGTCTAGGCGAACGTCCTGGGCGTAGTGCGTGTGACCCGTCGCGGCGACATGGCCCACCATGCCCTGATGGCCAATTCTCATGAGCGAGCCTTTTTCCCGTACCGTGCATCCGCGCACACCTTGCAGGAGCATCTCGTCAGTGCCGGGATTGCGCAGCCAGATACCGACTTTAACGCTGCCGAGGGAGTCTGCCAGGTCATTGGCCACGTGGTCGAGCAGTGGCTCCAGATCGAGAGTTGACGTAATGAACTGGGCGGCGCGCTGCATCTTCATCAGGGTCTGGGCAAAGTCGCAGGAGGTTTGAATGTTCGAGGCGAGGAGCGGTTGTTCGTCGGTGGAATGCAGCGTTGTGGCCATGCAATCCTCCTTTTTCACTGGTGTGCAAGAATCAGTGCTTAGTCAGAGTTGCAGATTAGATGCCGAGGCGAGAGCGGCGATGCAATCTATAAGGCTTTCAGTATGAACGAGTTGCGCTAGCTGCGCCAGCGCAGCGTCACCGGTCCGGACATGGGATGGCGCATGGGCTCGCCCGTCGCAGCGGCTTCGAGGCGCGCCTGTTTAAGCGCGAAGTACCATTTCGCTGGACGGTCGGCGTCGTCGATAAGCATCAGCGTCGGGTTGTATTTCAACCCTTCTGCCTGCTGAATCATCGTGACCTGGTCCTGCTCGACAAAACGCTTGCCGAAAAATGTAGCTATAGCTGTTACAAATGGGACGCGGTAGAAAACATTCCACGCCGCATACACATCAATGCGGCAGGAGTTTGCAACTGTGGGAGTTACAGTTGTGATGCTTGAGAACCACTTGTCTCCGGCGCGGATGGTCTCATAACGGCGGTTGGGCAGGACGAAATCGATGGTAGTCGTGATGGGCTCGCCGTATACGCCGAGCAGTTTGTAGGGTGCGCTGTTCGCCGAAGGTGCATGCGATGCCATGCGGAAGCCCTGCTCGATCGGCTCGAAGTGTTTTTCTTTTTCGTGGATGCTGGCCTGCTTGCGCCACCACCACGACTGATGAACAAAAGGGCCATGGGCCGGGTCCATG
>JAATFH010000113.1 GCA_015655315.1 Terriglobales bacterium | reverse complement strand
CCCACTGCCGCCAGCAGCAGCGCCAGTATTCCAAACAACATTGCCAGCCGTGAAAGCAGCCGATCCTCGTTGAAGTTGCCAGCCACCTGGAACTCGAACGTCTGCAGGCGGTTCACGGTGAGGTTTGGATTGATGTCTGTGAGCGTCCGTTGCACCAGCGCATCCACATTCTGGTGCGGCGTCTTGAACTCCAGGACAATCGCACCGATAATACTCGACATGTCATCGTTCTTTTTTTGGCTCTGGGTCGTCAGTCCCGACATCTGCTGGGTAAGCGGGCGGAAAAACATTGGTTGCGCCGGCCCCGCGGGATTTCCATACTTGGCGTCCGCCACAACACCGACAATCTCAAACGCGTTCGCGAACCTCTGATCCTCAGTGCCGAAGTGACGCCCGATGGGGTTCTCCCCGGGAAAGTAGTGGTTCGCAAAAGCCTGGTTAATAACGGCAACGCCTTGCGAGGTTGCCGTATCGTCATCGGAAAACACACGCCCCTGGATAAGCTGCTGTCCAACTGCCGCGAAGAACTGCGGGCTGACACGGTCATAAAGGGGCAGATTGACTGTGTCTGCTCGCGGTGCTGGACGACCGGCTATATAGACTCCCTCTGCCCATTCATTGTGTTCAAGCGGACTGTACAGGGCAAGCCCCACATGGGCGATCCCTGGCAACGAGCCGAAACGCTGTTCCAGCGCCTGGTTCAGTGACTGCACTGTCGCCGCCGTATATCCCGCGCTCAGCGGGTCGATGTGCACCACATAGCGATTCGCCGTTTTTATACCGAGATTCTGGTTTTGCAGATTGGCCAGACTGCGCGTCAGCAGTCCCGCTCCGAGGAGCAGGACCAGAGAAAGCGCTGTCTGGAATACGATCAGCCAGCGCTGCGGCAAAGATATTCGATCGCGCGTTGAGCGGTTTACGCCGCGCAGAGCCTCGGCAGGATCAGCGTGCGATGCGATCCACGCCGGCACGATGCCGAAAATCACTCCCGTAAGCAGAGAGAGCAGAAAGGTAAATCCCAACACCGGCAGCGACGGGCTCGGATTGATCGGGAGTTGGGGAGCATCGGGAAACGCCAGCGTCAGAATGAGTCGTGTCCCAACAGACGCCAGGGCCAGCCCTGCCAGCCCGCCGATGCAGGCCAGGAGCAAGCTCTCCATCAGCATCCCGCGGATCAGGCGGCTACGCGCCGCCCCCAGCGCGACGCGCAATGCAATATCCGCTCGACGCGTTGAGCTTCGCGCCAACAGCAGGTTTGCCACATTTGCGCATGCCACCAGCAGCACCAGAACGCAGATGGACATGAGCAGATACAGCCCTTTGCTCTCTTGTTTCTGTAGGTTTTGAATGCCTCCGCCACCGGGCGTCAACTCAACGTGCTGCCGTGGGATCAACACTGCATTGCCATTCTGCGTATATGCGGGCACAGTGGCAAGCCATTGCCGGAGATTGGATGAGATTTTCGCCGCGACAGGTTTTGGATTCACTCCCGGCTTGGCCCGTCCGAGCAGATAAAGCCAGCTGTCATTCGGGACATGGAGCACAGAGAGGTCTCCATGCAGAAGGGGCTCATTCGATAGCGGGATCCAGAAGGCGGGTGGATTGGGATCGATCCGATCGCCGAAAAATCCTGCCGGCGCGATTCCCACGACTGTTACCGGGTGACTCTGGAACGTGAATGCCTGGCCCACCACCCCGGGATCGCCGCCGAAATCGGACTGCCATGCGGCATAGCTTATCACCGCTGCCGACGCAGCCTCCGGCCGATCGTCCATGCTGCTCAGCATCCGCCCCGCGAACGGTCCCAGGCCTAGAGTTTCGAAATAATTGCCTGAGACGAACTCCGTGCGCGCAGCTTTCGCGGGCTGGTTACCGCGCCGCACGCTCATGGTTTCACTCGATGACTGCATCGCGGCCAGCTGAGCAAACTCAGGCGTCGTGTCGCGGATATGTTTGTACAGATCATAGGAGAACAGCGAAAAATCGCCGTTGTTGTCGTGATCCGGAAAGCCGTCCGATTGTCCTTCCTCATCATTGCTGGAACCGACGCGATAAAGCATGCTCGGATCACTCACGGGCAACGAACGCAGCAGAATCGCGTGTACCAGCGTGAATATCGCCGTATTTGCGCCAATACCCAGGGCCATCGTCAGTACGACAGTGATGAAAAAGGACGGCGATTTATACAGCTGGCGAAATGCGGTGAATATGTCAAACATTGAAAGATTCTCTCTCGAATTGCTCCCATGACCCAATAAGATAATTCGTCGTCAGAGTCGCCGGGCGTGAATTTCTTACCCTCACAATTTGCTCTATCGAGGATGTTTTCGGTCGAATGTTGGATTCAAATGTCTGCAATACCTGAAGGGAAATGCAGTGTTGCTACCCCAGAAGGGGAGGGGATTGTCAGTGAGTTCGAGCATCTGTGCGAAAGGGTGAAGCGAAACTGCGCGTGTCTACACGGAAATTCGCAGAGAAAAGTATCCCCAATGGGAGTTTCGCTCAAAGGACAGATCGATGAACATCTACGGAAATGCTTTGAGAGGCGTCAAGCGAGAGGCAAACAGCAGAGTAGTCAAAATGGAACTGAGGAGCGCATAGCCATGCAAAGGATACTGCAAACGTACCAGAAAATCCCTCGGCGTTTTCGCGGGCGCTGTTATTTGGGGTTATCTGAGTTGGCGTTTCGCCTAAGTGGTTGCGGGGGCCTGCAATGCGCCGAATTTGCTTGCGCTGCCGTTTGCTTTGAATATGATACGAACCGTAGCGTAGTATTCGAGCCATTGCCACTACGCAACGTACCAATTCACCTCACCTTTAAACACTTCCGGCCTCTGCGTTGCGCAGTGTGCCCCTTGCCCTTCAGAGGACGGCTCTCGGTACTTAACGGGTCGTCAGTCAATGCATAGTTCGGACCAGTCGGCGCACGTGATGTTCGTCAATCGCCACCGGATTGTTCTGCTTTACCGGCATTTTTGCAGGGCAACGCGCGAAACATGGTGGGAGCTATTGTGTTCTCTTCGCCAAAATCTCGAACCCGCTCACGAAGGGTCGTTTATTGCGGACAATGTCGATCTGCTTTTCAGCCAGAAGGACATCGAAGGCAATCTGACAATCCAGTATCAGCCTGACGTCGCCTCCATCCATGAGCAGCACGCGCTCATCCGTTCTTCCTTTGAGGCTTTCTAGGCAGTCCGGCGTATATCCCTCGAAAGAGATGAACAACGCCTTCGTATCGCCTCCGAATCCACCCATAGCGCGGTCACGAAGGCGGGAGACATCGCCCGCGTTGGTTTTTTGCTTCTTCCAACGAGCCTCTACGTAATAACAATGCTTGTCGAAGTAAAACAAACCGTCCAGCTGCTCTCCAACACGATTAAAGGAGCCCTCCGATCTCTCACTGTAGTAGCTGAACAGCTTATTTAGCAGCTGCTCGAATCGATTGCCTCGCCTCTGGGTGTCGGTCATAGGGTATATCTCGTCAAATTCATCGCGAAGGGCTTGTAAGAGCTTGTGGTCGAGCTGCTTCATCGCAGAACGATCGACGCGGGTCTGATGCATTTCTCGCTCACGACGCTCAAATTCCTGCTTCTCCGAACGTGCCTGCTCGCGCAGGTATTCGTCGCAGCCTTTCTGGAGCGCCGCAAGTGACTTCAGGGCCGCCTCTTTGCGCTCAGGTGCGATCGATTGAGTGTCCTTCCAGTAGTGCATCGAGGTTAGGATCTTCTTAGCAACGGGCCATCCGGTTTCCCCGAAGGAGTCCAACTCATCAAGTACGTAGTGAAACGTTTTGATAGTGGGTACCTTCCGTCCCTGCTGCTCCTTAACTTCCTTCAAGATGACGGGCGGAACACCGTTCGACTTCAGGAAAGAGTAAACCGAATCCTTAAACCAGATGACGTCGCGGACGGCGGTCGCGAGAAGGTTCGCTACATCTTGGGGCAAGCGCATGGAAGAGCCTTATAAAACCTCGAATCAAACTATTCTAAATGCACTACTTCGGTGCAAAAAAGAACTTGTCAGGAGGAATCGACCTCGTCAGATTAGTACCGACCAAGGCTCTTCCCGTCAGCTCATCGGACGCTTTCTTGAGAGATGGCACCATATTAGGGTGAACGAGAAATGAATTCGTCGGCTTTCCCGTTCTGTCGAAAGCTCCCTCGGCCATGTCAATCATGTCCAGTAGCATCCGACCGTCGATGGGTTTTCCTTTAGCGTCCAGCTTATTTCCGGTCTGTTCCGTAGCTTCATGAATCTTTGCGAACATTGATTTCATCTTGAGCGCGCCGGATTGATCTGCGAGAAGCCTCATCTTTTTCTCTAAGGCTTCTCCGACGAGCGATGGGATTTCGTCGAATCGTAGTTCCACGGACACGGCCTGTGCTTCCGCATTTTGTGTCCTGCCAAAATCCACCTGCTCGAAATCTATCGTTGTACCCTCATGCTGCGTAAACGTCTTGAGGGAGGCCACGTTAGCGGAAGGGGCACACAAGAAGCGATTGCAGCAACTGTCACTGGAATTCTTGAAGTAGATCGGCATGAGATGTTCAAGAAATTGCCTGGCTACGAAAGAAATTATGTGCCACGAAGCGAATATCTCTTTAAGACGATCCAACCGACCATCGAGGATCTTCTTTTCCTGGGCAGGAGCTATGAAGAGCTCTTTGATAGGTTTGAGATTTTCTACGCTCTCACCTATGCCGACATTGAAGATCGGAGGGGCAACCATTTCTGGGGACCGCCGGGACGGTTCGCATGGAAGGGCTCTCGTGGCCAGCAAGGCGATCCATACTCATCGTTAGTCGAAGAGGCGGAAAGTCCGGAGATGCCTGGCCACCACTTCGTGCTGGACTCTTCGGAGCCTCGATTGAGCGATTCAAGGACTTGGCCCAAAGATACAATTCGGAGCTTCTAAGCAGGCTTAACTGGCTCTAGAAATTTGGCTTCCTTGCCGTACTTTGTATCTACGAATGAAACGCCCCAAGACGACCCTTGGGTTTCTCGCAAAAAGAATCACTTGGTTTGAAAATTGCGGCGAGGCGCAGCATAGCAGCATTTACCGGGGTTGAACTGCGAGGGAGACCAATTCAGCCACTCCCTCAGGGAGTGACCGCACCTTGTTTGAAACAGTTAGCCTCTGAATTATTGATCTCGGTCGTTGGTCGGACAGGACGCCACGTCTTAACCAGGGCTGAAGAACCTCATATATCGTGTAATATGCTGGATATTTCTATTTTTACCTTGTATGCTGGGTTAATGGTGACACTCGGTTCCATTGGCGAGCAAATCGCCGTCCGACGCAAAACATTCGGTCTCAGTCAGGCTGCGCTGTCAAAGCAGGCAAAAGTCGGGCATTCCACGCTGGATGCGTTGGAGAACGGTCGTCTCGGAGAACTGGGTCTATCCAAAATCATCAGGCTCCTGTCGGTACTTGGAATGGAACTGAAGATTCAAGAAACATCAGGACGTCGCCCGACGTTGGAAGAACTCATGGAAGAGGATCAGGATGATCAAGGTCTGGACCGACAACGCTGAGGCTGGGTTGCTCGACCGCTCCGGTGATCGCGGAAGTACCTTCGTGTACCTGCCCGAAACCATCGGTATGCGCGCTGTATCAGTCACGATGCCAGTGCGCCTCGCATCGTGGGATATACGTTTTGGCCTTGCGCCCATCTTTGAGATGAATCTTCCGGAGGGCGTGCTTCGCGAGCGACTGCGGCTCGCTTTTGCAAAAGCTACTGGGACATTCGATGATTTTGACCTGCTGGGCATTGTAGGTCGCTCGCAGGTCGGTCGCATTCGCTATACCGGCCAGAAAGAAAAGCTGGATGAGGATGTCCCCTTTCAGTCCGTCGATGAGATTCTGGAACGCCAACGTGGCGGTGATCTGTTCCGCTACCTTATCGAGCGCTTCGCCTCCTTCTCAGGCATTAGTGGCGTTCAGCCCAAAGTGCTGGTTCGTGATGAGAATGCCTTTTCGGCCCACGGAAAAGGTGCTCGGCTGTCGCAAAGCTACCGAGGTGCGACACACATTGTTAAGTTTTGGGAACCGAACGAGTACCCTCAGTTGGCGGCGAACGAGTATTTCTGTCTCAAGGTTGCCGAGAAATGCGGACTTGAGGTACCCCACTTCTCCCTCTCCGAGGATGCGAGCGCGCTGGTGATTGACCGTTTCGACCTTCGCCTGAATGGCACCTATCGCGGCTTTGAGGACTTCTGCGTACTCAATGCCAAACGCACCGATCAGAAATACAGTGGCAGTTACGAGTCCTCGATTCTCAAGCGGTTTCAGCAGTTCGCAAATTCGCTGCATGTCTACGCTG
>JAATFH010000434.1 GCA_015655315.1 Terriglobales bacterium | reverse complement strand
GCGCTGTCAACACCGAGGTTTCGACTCTAAATCAACTCGGTTTTACCGATTCGGCGTCCGCAGCATCACGGACTCATTCGACGTCGCTCAAAGCGAGCGCGGAACGAACCGAATCTCTCTGCCGTGAGTTGATCTCGGGCACCCCAAGTACGCGGCGGACAGCGCAAGAAATCGCCGCAGAACTTTACCAAACAGTTTCCGACATTCGCAGTTCAACGCAGCTCGATTCAAACCGGAAGTAAACGCTTCGCCATCTTTCCTTCGATTGGAGAACCATCGTGCGCTCTCTTTGCCGTCTTGTCTTTCTTCTTGGTCTGACGTTCATCTCTCTACAATGCTTCGCGCAAACTGCCGCGATTACCGGGCAGATTCAGGACGCTTCGGGTGCAGTGGTCCGGGGTGCTGAAGTCCGGGTCGTGGAGCAATCCCAGGGGACCACGAGAGCACTCCACACTAACAATGCAGGTGCTTACAACGCTCCGTTTCTGAACCCCGGCGCATATCGCGTGTATGTCCAGGCTCCGAGCTTCAGTACTGCTGCCAGTGATCCAATCACGCTCGCAGTCGGTCAGACACTCGTCTTCAACGTGACGCTTCAGGTGGGGGGAGCCCAGCAAGAAGTAACGGTCAACGCAGGAAGTTCTCTGCTTAACACAACCGACGCCTCAGTTAGTACCGTCGTTGACCAGAAGTTTGTGAAGAACATGCCTCTCAATGGGCGCAGCTTCCAAGATCTGATTTCGATGACACCAGGCGTTACCACACAAAGTCCACAGAGCAACGGCTACGTTCAATACCAGGGAGAGTTCAGCGTCAACGGCCAACGAACGGAATCGAACTACTACACAGTAGATGGGGTGTCCGCAAATACCGGCGCCGGGTACCCGAATGGCGGTGGTCAAACTGGCACGACGGGGTCGATTGCCAGTTCCACCGCGCTTGGTACTACGCAAAGCCTTGTCTCCGTTGATGCCTTACAGGAGTTCCGCGTTTCCAGCTCTACCTATTCGGCCGAATACGGCCGTAATCCGGGTGGCCAGTTTTCGCTGGCGACACGCTCGGGAACCAACGCTATTCATGGCACAGCATTCGATTACCTGCGAAATGATGTTTTTGACGCAAACAATTGGTTCAACAATTACAACGGCATTCGCAAACCAGCGCTCAAGCAAAACGACTTTGGCGGAACTTTGGGAGGTCCCGTGATGCTCCCTCATCTTTATTCTGGCCGTGATCGAACTTTCTTCTTTTTCTCGTATGAGGGGTTGAGGCTTGACCAGCCGGTTGCGGCCACAACTCAATACGTCCCGGCGCTTTCTGTACGTGCAGCAGCACCCTCACCAACCAAAGATATGTTGAACGCGTTCCCTTTGCCAACAGGTCCGGAGTTGACTCTGTCGTCGGGAGCGCAAAGTGGCCTCGCCACTTTTGTACAGGCGTATTCATTGCCCGGACAACTTGATGCAACTAGCGTTCGGGTTGACCAACGACTATCAAACAAGGGAACAGTCTTTTTTCGCTACAGCCATACACCAACATCTAGCGCCAGTAGAACTCTTTCATCGATTGCTTACCAGATTCAAAATAGTGACACTTACACCGCAGGACTAGATCTCGCAATATCGAACCGCAGTTCGAATAGCACTCGATTTGGCATTTCTCGGAGCACATCTGGACAGTCAATAGATCTTGATTCCTTTGGCGGAGCTATTCCAGTGTCTATCCAGAGCAGCATAGGTGTGCAGGGAAGCTACAGTACTTACGATTATTTTCCCTACCTTTATATCAGCGGCATTGGCAGCACCTATATTGAACAGGCCGAGGCGTCGAACCAACTGCACCAATGGAATCTCACAGATATTTATGCATTTTCAATAGGCCATCATCGGATACGGGCTGGTCTCGATCAACGACGCTTGAACTCCCCTCTAAACCCGCCCCAAGTCTCAGTTACACCGGACTTTTACAGTCGTAGCGCTATGACAACGAACACCGCCACTGACGTCTACACTGTTAAAGGAGTTACCGCTCAGCCAGTCTTCAATGAATTCTCCGCCTTCATCCAAGACGAATGGCATGCCTCTTCTTCTCTGACTATTTCCACTGGCTTACGCTGGGAAGTGAACCCGCCTCCGTCTGCCGCAGATGGAAAGATGGCTTACACCGCGCTTGGCGACCCGTCGAACGCCGCTACACTAACGCTTGCTCCTCGCGGAACCCCTCTGTGGAAGACCTCTTGGTACAACCTCGCTCCGAGGCTCGGGCTTGCTTGGACTCCTCATGCACAGTCTGGTCGTGAGACAGTACTGCGCGCCGGTGGTGGGGTATTCTTCGATACTGGGAACCAAACTGCCGCATTAGGATTTTCGGGACTTGGTTTCAACGCATACATCGACCCCACAAATGTGACCCTTCCAGTGTCATCCTCGTTCCTGAATTTCTCGACGGACGTCGGGTCGTCCTACACCAGCAATGCCGTCTATATGTATCCTCAGCATCTTCAGCTCCCCTATACGCTCCAATGGAACACAAGTCTCGATCAGTCTCTCGGACATTCACAGGTCATGACCATGTCTTATGTGGCCTCTGCAGGGAGACGTCTGCTGCAAGAACGCCAGTTATTCGTTTCTGCCTACAACCCCCGGTTCAATCAGATCTACTATTTCCCTAGTGGCCTGACTTCTAACTATCAAGCGCTGCAGTTGAAATACCAGCGCTCAGTCGCTCATGGTTTGCAAGCACTGGCTTCCTATACATGGAGCCACTCGCTTGATTATGGATCGACCAACGCATCTTATGCGTACACGTATGGGAATTCGGACTTCGATCTGCGGCACAATCTGCAGGCGGGTGTGAGTTGGGAACTGCCACAACCCAGTAGTCGATCCTTAGTTGGCGGCGTTGCGCGTGGTTGGGGAATAGACGCCCGTCTAAATGTTCGCTCGGCATTTCCAATCACACTGACCGGTAATAGCCTCACCGATCCTACTGGTGCGCGTTATTACAGCGGTGTCAATTACGATCCATCAAAGCCGATGTTCCTCTATGGCAAGCAGTATCCCGGCGGGAAGATGATCAATGGCGGACCCAGTGTCTCGCCTTCCACTGCGGCATTCACGTTGCCAAGTGGAACCACGGCCGGAAATGCACCACGCAACCTGGTTCGGACATTCGGTGCTACACAGATGAATATGGCATTGCGTCGTGACTTTCATTTGAGGGAAGAGCTTTCGATGCAGTTCCGCGCCGAAGCATTCAACGTCTTTAACCATCCGAATTTTGGCTACGTCACTCCTGGGCTGACGACCGCAACATTCGGTCAAGCGACTAAGACACTCAATTCCAGCCTTGGCTCCATGAGTTCTCTCTACCAGCAGGGTGGTCCTCGGTCCATGCAGTTTTCTTTGAGACTGCAGTTCTGAACAATACCAACCCCGGAGAACGATCTGTGTTTTGGAGATTAGGAATTGCTTTCATTCTTGGGGCGGCGTCTCTATGCCGCTCCTCCGTATCGTGTGCTCAGAGTCGCACTCCCCCCCAGAACTTCAGCGTTCGTGACTCCATCGAAATGCGAGTGTTTAGCGATCCTTTTACACGCACTCCGGGAGCCACAGCGAAGGAAGCTCCTGATGGGCGAGGATTTGTGGTCGTGACAACACAGGGACATCTGGAGTCGAACAGCCTGGAATCCTCTCTTTGGTATTTCCCTAAGAAGGAACTCGAAGATCTTCTGGAACACAAGACAGACGCACCACCACGTCCGCAGCTTCTCTTTCGCAAACGAGCAATACCGGAAGCAGAGCAATTCGACTCCTACGGATCATTGATTACCGACCTTCGATGGTCTGCGAATTCAGAAGGGCTCATCTTCTTGGTAGAAGAGCCCCACGGATCGCACCATCTCTATCAGGTGGGGATATCTCAAAGAACGCCTGTCGACCTCACACCGGGCGAAATAGGTGACGTCATTTCCCCGAGGTTACAAAATGGAATCGTAGCCTACTTGGTGCCACCCACGCGGCGCGAACAGCACGATGATAGCAATGCAGTCTCTACGGTGATTACAGGCCACAGTATATTCGAGACGTTGTTCCCGCAAGAGTTTCCTGATCCGCCGGGCCTCGGAAGGTCTTGGAAGCTTAAGGTGACCTTTCGCGGAAGAACCAGCACCTTTCCATCCGCAGAGAATGAGTTCTTTCCTTATACGGCGGCACAGGCCTTCACCCCTTCGATTGCTCCAGATGGAAAGTCTATCCTTACGGTTATGCCCGTTCGTGAAGTCCCCTTATCATGGTCGGCTTACCGACCAACGAATCTGTCTATGGGGTTTGTGACTTCGGGGCCGTCGTCTGATCGCTCCGGAAGGCATGTCACATGGCCATGGGAGTATGCACTGATCAATCTCACTACTGGTGTGACCACGCGACTATTTGCAGCTCCGACTGACTACACAACTGGCGGTAAAGGAACCTTTCAAGCTGCATGGTCGCACCACGGAAGCGAAGTGAGTGTCACCAATACCTATCTGCCGTTGCTCCCCGGTGCTCATAAAGAAGCTTCCATC